>NZ_LZJJ01000091.1:0-17467 GCF_001667625.1 Mycobacterium sp. E1715 | reverse complement strand
CGCGGCGGGCCGGGACCACGGCTTCGGGCTCGTCATCGGCCTCGAGCGCAACGGAGGTGGAGACGGGTTGCTGTCCCTCGGGGCGGACGCCATCGTCGCCGACTTCGCCGGGATCACGGTGCGGCGCGGGGGCTCCCCGTTGTCGACCATCGCGGACGCGACGGGTGTCTACAGCCAGCTGAAGGAGCTGGTGGCCAGCCGGCGGCCGGCGGTGTTTCTCGACTTCGACGGCACGCTGTCCGAGATCGTCGCCCAGCCGGCGTCCGCCACACCGGTCGAGGGTGCGCCCGAAGCGCTGCGCGCGCTCGCGGCGGAGTGCCCCGTCGCGGTGGTCAGCGGACGCGAAGTGGGTGATCTTCGCGACCGCGTGCGCGTCGACGGGATCTGGTACGCGGGCAGCCACGGTTTCGAGCTCGTCGCACCGGACGGGACCCACCACGACAACGCCGACGCCCTCGGCGCCATCGACGCGCTGGCGCGTGCGGCCGACCGGTTGACGGAGCTGCTCGCCGGTGTCCCGGGAATCCATTTGGAGCGCAAGAGGTTTGCGGTCGCGGTCCACTACCGCCACGTCGACTCCGAACGGGTCGATGGGGTGATCGCGGCGGTACGCAAGCTCGCGCGATCCGAATGCCTGCGGATCACGATGGGTCGCAGGGTCATCGAACTACGCCCCAGCCTCGACTGGGACAAGGGCACGACGCTCAACTGGATCCTCGAACAAATCCAGGGAACCGGCGGCGATGCGGTGTTGCCGATCTACGTAGGCGACGACATCACCGACGAGGACGCCTTCGATGCGGTCCAATTCGACGGAGTCGGAATTGTGTTGCGGCACAACGAGGATGGGGATCGCCCATCGGCCGCGTTCGTCAGCCTGGCGGATCCGCTCGCGGTGCGCGACTTCGTCCGGCGGCTGGCCGACGATCTGCACGAGGCCGCCGCCGCACCCAACGACGCGTGGGAACTGGTCTATGAGGGTTACGACCCCACCTACGAGCGGCTGCGCGAAACGCTGTGCACCGTCGGCAACGGCTACGTCGCCAGCCGCGGCTGCGCCCCGGAGGCCACCGCAAGCGCGGCGCACTACCCGGGGACGTATGCGGCCGGGGTTTACAACACGCTGGCCGATCGGGTCGCCGGCCGGACGATCGAGAACGAAAGCCTGGTCAATCTGCCCAACTGGTTGCCGTTGACCTTCCGGATCAACGGCGGGCCGTGGTTTCACATCGACGACACCGAATTGTTGTCCTACCGGCAGACATTCGACCTGCGGCACGCGACGCTGACGCGCACGCTGCGATTCTCCGACGGTGCGGGCCAGACCACGAGAATGACCCAACAGCGGTTCGCATCCATGCACGAGCCGCATCTGCTCGCCTTGCAGACGACGGTCGTCGCGGAGAACTGGTCGGGCACCGTCGAGTTCCGGTCCCTGCTGGACGGCGGCGTGGGCAACACCATGGTCGAGCGCTACCGTTCGCTGTCGAGCAGGCACCTCACGTCACCGGCTATCGACGAATTCGCCGACGAATCGGTGATCTTGCGGACCGAGACGTCGCAGTCGCGCATCGCCATCGCGGTGGCCGCTCGCACCACCGTGTGGTGCGATGACGCCCGAGCCGTCGCCCAGTACAAGGTCGTGGCCGAGCCCGACCGTGGCGGCCACGACATCCAGGTGGCGCTGGCCGAGGGCCAATCGGTCACCTGCGAAAAGATCGCGGCCGTCTTCACCGGCCGGGACAACGCGATATCGGAGCCGGCGAGCACCGCGCAGCTACATCTCGATGCCGCCGGCCGGTATGCCGAGCTGCATCGTCAGCACGCCCGCGCCTGGGACCTGTTGTGGGAACAATGCGCGATCGGCCTGACCGACGGCGCCGACGCGCTGCGGATCCTGCGGTTGCACCTGGTGCACCTGCTGCAGACGCTCTCGCCACACACCGCCGAACTCGACGCCGGTGTGCCGGCCAGGGGCCTGCACGGCGAGGCCTACCGCGGACACGTGTTCTGGGACTCGCTGTTCGTCTCCCCGGTGCTGAGCGTGCGCATGCCCAATGTGGCACGCTCGCTGCTGATTTACCGTTATCGGCGCCTTCCGGAGGCCCGCCGGGCGGCACACCGGGCCGGTTATCTGGGTGCGATGTACCCCTGGCAGTCGGGCAGCGACGGACGCGAGGTGAGCCAGGAGGTGCACCTGAACCCGGAGTCCGGCCGCTGGAATCCGGATGCCAGCGCCCGGGCGCACCACGTGGGTCTGGCCATCGCCTACAACACCTGGCAGCACTACCAGGTGACCGGAGACCGGCAGTTTCTCGTCGACTACGGCGCCGAGATGCTGGTGGAGATCGCGCGTTTCTGGGTCGGGCTCGCCAGCTTCGACGAGACCCGCGGCCGCTACACGATCAAGGGCATCGTCGGCCCCGACGAGTTCCATTCGGGTTATCCGGGCAAGGAATACGACGGGATCGACAACAACGCATACACCAACGTGATGGCGGTCTGGACCATCCTGCGGGCGATGGACGCCTTGGACCTGCTCCCGCTGCGGGACCGCCTGGACCTCGTCGGCAAGATCGACCTGACGAGCGAAGAGCTCGGCCGGTGGGAGCACGTGACGCGGCGCATGTTCGTTCCGTTCCACGACAACGTGATCAGCCAGTTCGAGGGCTATTCGCAACTGGCGGAACTGGATTGGGACCAATACCGGCAGCGCTACGGCAACATCCAGCGGCTCGACCGCATCCTGGAGGCCGAGAACGACAGTGTGAACAACTACAAGGCGTCCAAGCAGGCCGACGTGTTGATGCTGTTCTACCTGCTGTCGTCGGACGAGTTGCTGGCTCTGTTGGGCCGGCTCGGCTACCGCTTCGCGCCGGAGCGGATCCCTGAGACGGTGGACTACTACCTCGCGCGCACCTCCGAGGGATCGACGCTGAGCGCCCTGGTCCATTCGTGGGTGCTCACCCGCGCCAACCGGCACCACGCCATGAAGTACTTCGTGCAGGTGCTCGCGTCCGACATCGTCGACATCCAGGGTGGCACCACGGCGGAGGGTATCCACCTGGCCGCGATGGCCGGCAGCATCGATCTGCTGCAACGGTGTTTCACCGGACTGGAGACCCGCGACGACCGGTTGATCCTGAGCCCGCAGTGGCCGAAGGCGCTGGATCCGATCGAGTTTCCGTTCGTCTATCGCGGCGAACGGCTGCACCTGCGGGTCAGCGGGCGGGCGGCCGAGCTGACGTCCGAGGCCGGCAACAGCGCATCGGTCACGGTGGAATGCCGTGGCCGCGTGCACCAGCTGCTACCCGGGCGCACGGTCGAGGTCGCCTGAGGTCAGGTGACCAATGCCCGCCAACGGGGGCCGAACGGCCCTGCTGAACCGCGCCGCGCCCCCATAACGTGACCAGTGCCGGGCCTTCAGGGTCCGCTGGCCAGTCTCCGGGAGGACACGATGAACAATCCGCAGCAGCGGATCGTGGTGGGTATCGACGGCTCGGACGCCGCGATCAATGCGGCCAAGTGGGCCGCCGCCGAGGCCGTCAGCCGTGACGTCCCGCTTCGGCTGATTCACGCCGTCCCCCGGCGGAACGCCGGCGACGACAGCCTGGACATCCAATACGCCCAAACCGCGCTGCGCGCCGCCGATGCGGCGCTTCAGGCCACGGGTCAGCAGGTGAAGATCGAATGCGACATCGTGCGCGGCTCATCCGAGGACGCGCTGATCGACGAATCACGCAGTGCCGCAATGGTTTGCGTGGGTTCGGTCGGCACGGGCTGGGTGGCGCGTAAGGTCCTGGGCTCGACCGCGGAAACCCTGGCGCACAAGGCGCACTGCCCGGTGGCCGTGATCCGCAGCCGTGGCGCCGAGCCGGATGACGGATTCGTCGCCGTCGCCGTCGGGGAATCGGCCGGCAACGACGCCGTGCTCGAACACGGCTTCCGCGAGGCCCGCCTGCGTGAGGCGCCGATCCTGGCGATGGGCGTCTGGCGGTGGGGCCTCGGCGAGATCCCCTACAGCCAGCTCGAGCAGCGGCTCGGCCCCTGGGTGGCGCAGCACCGCGAGGTGCACGTCCAGCCCGCCGCGGCCAGGCGCGGCGCGGCCGAATTCCTCACGCACACAACCGAGCCGGTTCAGCTCGCGGTGGTGGGCGGCGAGGACGCGGACAAGGTCGCCCGGATCGTGGGACCGATCACCGCGCACCCGAGCGGAAACGCGGGGTGTTCGGTGCTCGTCGTGCGTGACTGACGGCGAGCTACCCGGCCGCCCATTCGGTGGCGCTGTCGAGCTCGTCGGATGAGAAGATGGCGAACTCGCCGGGGACCAGCCACGCGACGGCGTGCAGGACATGGGCGACCCAGTCCTTGTCGGAGACCACCGCGATCCGCTTGAACGCCGCGTGGTGCGGCAGCACGGTGCCCAAGCCCAGCTTGAGGTCCTCGAGGAATCCGCCCGGCCCGAATCCCTCGTAATCGGGCGCGATCACCTCGACGATGCGGACCTCGCCGGTCTCTAGCACCCGCTCGATCTGGGGCTTGAAGTCACGCAGCTCGTCGCCGCGCAGCCGGCCCGACACCCGGATGCCGATCACTTTCTCCGGCATGTCCGGCAACAGTTCGATCATTTGCGAGCCTCCCTCACGCGCAAGGTTCTTCTTCTCAACGGACAACCAACACGGGCACCCGCGCCGACTGCGCGACGGCCGAACTCACCGAGCCGAGCAACATTCCGGGGAATCCGCCACGGCCGCGGCTACCGACCACCACCAGCTGGGCGCGTTCGGATTCCTTGAGCAACCACTCGGACGGCTTGTCGCAGAACAGTTTCCGTTCGACTCGCACGTCGGGATACCGCTCGTGCCAGCCGGCCAGGCGTTCGGCGAGGGTTTCGGCCGCCTGGATCTCGCGGTCGCGCCAGTCCATGCCGAGGATGGGGAACACCCCCACGTCGCTCCAGACGTGCACGGCCACCAGGCCGACCCCCCTGCGGGAGGCCTCGTCGAAGGCCAGCGTGGTCGCGTCCTCCGACGCCGGGGAGCCGTCGATGCCGAGCACCACGGGCGCGGCCGGATCGGGCGCCGACCCTTCGGCGGAGTGAATCACCGCGACCGGGCAGTGGGCGTAGTGCACGAGGCCCGTGGTCACCGAGCCCAACAGCAGGCGACCCACCGCGCCCAGCCCCTGGCTTCCGGCGACGATCATCCGGGCATCCTTGGAGGCCTCGACCAGTGCCGGGACGATGGCTGAATACCTGGTCTCCGTGTGGATTTCGGGCGGCGCGGAGTCGCCGACGCTGGCGTTGAGCGTCTTGCGGGCCTGGTCGATGACGTGCTGGGCGCTGTCGTGCTGCCATTCGGGCATGTCCGCGTACAGCTGGCCCACCGGCCATCCGACCACGACGGGGGGAACCGCGTGCACCAGCGTGATGGGCAGATCACGCATGAGGGCCTCCCGCGTCCCCCAGGCCACGGCGGCGTCGGATGCCGCCGACCCGTCGACACACACCAGTACGCCGTATTTCGTCGCGCTCTGCGTCATTGTTCTGCTCCTCTACACGCCGTCGAATTCGGGCAGCTCGATCTCGAGATGGCGAACCGAGCCGTGATCGATTGGCCGGCAAGGCCAGCCGAGATCGAAGAAGACCGTGAGCATCGGGTGGTTCTCTTCGAGGACGTCGGCGACGAACCGATCGATGCCATGCGCCCGAGCGATCGGGGCCAGGTGCTTGAGCAAGGCGGTGCCCACGCCCACCGAATGATCCTGGTGCGCAACCACAATCGCCACCTCGGCCACCTGCGGATCGTCGACGACGACGCAGTGCGCCACGCCGATCAGCCGGTCGGCGTCGAAGGCGCCCAGCGCGTACAAACCATCCGCGGGCCCGGTCAGCTTCGCGACGAGCTCATGCAGCGGTGACAGCTGCAGCGTGAAGAAGCGGAAGTACCGGTCATAGTCGGACAGCTGCTCATGCAGCGCCAAGACGGCCTCGGCGTCGGCAACCGTCAGAGCGCGCAACGACACCAGGCGTCCGTCGAGCAGCCGAGCAGATTCCGCCGCGTCGACCGACCGATCACTCACGACCCCGACGGTAGTCCGGGGCGGCGCCGTCGGGCAGGGCCGTTAGGCCCAAGGGCCGCCCCCCTTTGGTCCCGCCGGGGCGACGTTACTGATCGATGAGCGGGGCGACCCAGTGCACCCGGGTGCCACCCTCCGGGGGGCCGGTGATCTCGCAGGCACCGCCGAGTTGTTCGGCGCGGCGCCGCATGTTGCCCAGGCCGCTGCTGCGCGTGTTGCCGACAGGGATGCCGGAGCCGTTGTCGACGATGTCCAGGACGAACATGTCGGCGACGCTGATCTCGACGGTCAGGCGCGATCCACCGGAATGGCGCAGGGCGTTGCTGACGGCTTCCGTGGCCACCGCCTCGGCGTGGTCGGCAAGCTCTCCGCCGACGGCGGTCATCGGTCCGTGCATCCGCACGGTGGTCACGACGTCGCGATTCTCGGTCAGATCGGCGACCACCTGTTGGATGCGGCGCCGGAAGTCGCCGTTCTTACCCATCGGGGATTTCAGCTGGAAGATCGTCGTGCGGATCTCCTCGATGATGGTCTGCAGGTCGTCGAGGGTGCGGTTGAGCCGGTCGGCGACCTCCGGGGAGCGCGCCCGCGCGAGCGTTCCCTGCAGGTCCATGCCGGCGGCGAAAAGCCGCTGGATGACGTGGTCGTGCAAATCGTGCGCGATGCGCTCGCGCTCGGCCAGGATGCTCAGCTGCCGCGCGTCGTCGCGGGCCGACGCGAGCACCAGCGCCATCGCGGCGTGCGTGGCGAAGTCGTTGACCAGATCGAGGTAGCTGTCGTCGAACGGCGGCTGGTCAGCGCCACGTGCGATCGCGATGACACCGACGACCTCGTCGCGGGCGCGCAGCGGCATCAGGATCGCCGGGCGCTGCCCGACGTCGGTGAACGCCTGAATCGGGTACCGCAACGTCTCGGTGATCAGCGGTTCGCCCGAGCGGAACACGGTGCCGCTGGTGGACGCGTCCACCGGGACCCGTTGGCCGACCACCTCGTCGGCGTGCACCCCGACGGCCGCGGAGACCACCAGCGTGTCGACCTCGTCGTCGGGCAGGTCGGGATCGCCGGGCACCAGGACGATCGCCTGTTCGGCGTCGGTCAGGACCCGGGCCTGTTCGGCGATCAGCTGCAGCGGGCGCCGGTGCGGAGCGGCGCTGGAGAGCAGGGCGGTCGTGATCTCACGGCTGGCCTCCATCCACTTGACGGCCGTCCGCTCGCGTTGAAAGACCTGCGCGTTGTCGATCGCGACGGCGGCGGCGAATGCCAGCGCGCGGGCGGCCACCTCGTCGGATTCGGAGAACACCCGCACCGGATCGACGTGGGTGAGGTAGAGGTTGCCGAACACGTTGCCCCGGATGGTGATCGGCACCGCGAGGAAGGCGCGCATCGGAGGATGGTGTTCGGGGAACCCGACGGCGGCCGGATGGGCGGTCAGATCAGTCATCCGCAGGGCCGGCGTGTCCAGCAGCGACAGGCTGAGCAGGCCCTTGCCGAACGGCAGGTGACCGATGCGGGAGGCCGTGTCGGCGTCCATGCCCTCGTGGACGAAGCGCAGCAAGTTTCCTTCGAGGTCACGGATGGCCAGCGCGCCGTAGGGGGCCGAGGTCAGCTTGCGGGCGGCGCCGATGATCCGGTGCAGCGTGGCGTCGAGGTCGAGGCCCGCACCGATCTCGACGATGACGCGGAGCAACTGCTCCATCTGGTCGCGGGCGGCCAGCAACTCGTCGAGCTGCTCGTGCATCCTCCCGACCAGCCCGCGCTGGCCGAGTCCGGCGAATGCCGAGCCGCCGTCGTCGCTCCTCAACCCGTCAAAACCTCCACGACACTTTTGCTCAATGTCAGATGGCAAAATCAGCGTAGTCGCAATTTGTCAAGCGCCCAAGCGAAGAGTTCCCGTCGATGACGTGACGTGTTGCGGTTGCCGGCTAGTCGGCAGGCGCGTCCGCTGGCGGTTGGGAATGGCCGGGCCGTTGATCCAGCTTCGACGCGAACACCGCCGCCTGGGTCCGGCGCTCCATGCCGAGTTTGGCGAGGAGCCGCGACACGTAGTTCTTCACCGTCTTCTCGGCGAGGAACATCCGTGCGGCTATCTGCCTGTTGGTGAGGCCCTCGCTGAGCAGACCCAGCAGCGTTCGCTCCTGCTCGGTGAGGCCGGACAGCGGGTCTTCGCGTTCGGCCGCGCCGCGAAGCTTCGCCATCAGCGCGGCCGCGGCGCGGTTGTCCAGCAGCGACTTGCCCGCGCCCACCTCCTTGATGGCGTGGGCCAACTCCATGCCCTTGATGTCCTTGACCACATAGCCGCTGGCGCCGGCCAGAATGGCCTCCAGCATCGCCTCGTCGGAGGTGAAGGACGTCAACATCAGGCACCGCAGGTCGGGGTGATCGGACACCAGGTCCCGGCACAGCTCGATGCCGTTGCCGTCGGGAAGCCGCACGTCGAGCACGGCGACGTCGGGCTGCAGCGCCGGGATACGCGCCTTCGCCTCGGAGACGGAACCCGCCTCGCCGACGATTTCGAGCTCGGGGTCCGACGCCAGGAGGTCGGCGAGACCGCGCCGGACGACCTCGTGGTCGTCGACCAGGAAAACCTTGACCATTAAGAACCCTTCCGATGGTCGTATGACCTCAATATCACACATCCATCATCGTCCGAGTTCACAAATGTTGCTGATTCACCACCAACAGCGAACACCGGGCGTCCTGCATCACCGAGCTGCCGAGGGGTCCGACGAGTTCGGCCACGTGCCGACGGTTGTGGGCGCCGACGATCACCAACCCCACCGGCCCGTCCGGGGCGGCGAGGTATTCGAGCAGTCCGGCGTGGATCGCCACGGATTCGACACGCAGCTGCGGATGGCTTCGCTTCCAGCGGGCGAGCCGGCGATCGAGGTCGGCGAGCGCCCGCCGATCGGCCTCGCTGCCCCACACGCCATGCTCGCTCTGCGCGGTGCGCCGCGAGACGACCGCCTGGAGCGCGGCGCCACGCAACAGGGCCTCGTCGACGGCCGCGTCCAGCAGCACCGAGTCCGGGGACCCGTCGATCTCGACGACCGCCTTTCCTCCGGATTGCCGGTGGTGGTCGTCGCGGCCGCGGACGATCGCCACCGGGCAGTGCGCCGAGACGGCCAGCGCCGCGGCGGTGGAGCCGACCCGGCCCGGTTGAAAGTGGCGCAGCCCGACGGCTCCCACGCAGACCATCACCGCCGACGCCGACGAACGAATCAGCGACCCGACCGCGGGTCCGTGGACGATTTCCGTCTCGATCGCCACCGGCCTGCCCGCGGCGCGGATCGCGCTGACCGCCTGGCCGACCGCGAGCTCCGCCGTTTGTTCGCCGCCTTCGGCCTCGGTCGCGTAGAGCAGACGCAGCGGAACGTCACGACTCACCGCCTCGTCGACCGCCCACAGCGCCGCGCGGATCGCCGCCTTGGAACCATCGATACCGGCGACGACCGACTCGGTTCGGGCGGTCTCCGTCATCTCAGTGGCGAACCACGAGCACCGAGCAGTCGGGGTAGCCGACGATCGGATGACAGTTCGGGGTGACCAGCCCCGCGATCTCGTCGGCATCGGCACTGCCGACCACCGCGAGTTCGATTGTGCCACCGGGCTTCTCGCTGGGTCTGGCGCCGGTGCCCGCAGCGACGGTCTGGACGTGGACGTCCGGGTAGCGGCGGACCCAGCTGTTCAGCCGCCGGTCGATCTGCCGGACGGTGGCGTGGCGGCGGCGCCCTTCCTCCATGGCCTGGTGTACCACCTCGTCGTTGTCGGGCTCGTCGTTGAGCACAACGGCGATCACCCCGAGCTCCGTCGGCGACCCGTCGGGATTGGTGCGGATGATCGCGACCGGGCAGTGCGCGCGCGCCACCAGGCCGGCCGCGGTCGGGCCCAACAGCCCGTCGGACGCCCATCCCCGCCTGGCGGTGCCGACACACACCAGGGCGGCGTCCAGCGATTGGTCGATCAACGCCTGCGCGGGGTCACCGGAGACGATCGCCGTCTCGATCTCGACCGCCTTGCGCTCACTCTGGACGGCGGACTCCGCTTCGCACAGCGCGATTTCGCCGCGTTCGACCTCCCATTCCGAGGTGGGGCCCGACCCGGCGTGGCCCCCTCGTGGGGGGATGACATAGACCAGGCGCAGCGGCATCTGCCGGCCGATCGCCTCGTCGATCGCCCACTTCGCGGCGTTCACCGCGGCTTTCGAGCCGTTGACGCCGACGACCACGGCCTTGGCGTCCAGCTGGTTCATGTCGGCTCCTAGGGTTCCATTCGCTTTCAAGGCTATTGCGCCGGCGCCCCGCGACGGAGGGGCCGTTAGGCCCCAGCTGCGAAGTCGTTCGGCCCCACCTCCGCGGGTTCGGCCACCAGCTCGAACAACCGCTCCACGTCGATGCGCTCGAAGACCGCCGTACCGGGCGTCATCAGCATCGCCGCGCCCGCCGCGATCCCGTACCGAACGGATTTGGCGAGCGGCCACCCACGGGTGATACCCACCGTGATCGCGGCGACCATCGCGTCGCCGGCCCCGACGCCGCTGCCGCTACGCATCGGGACCGCCGGAAAGCGTTGGCTGGCATGGCGTGTCGCGAGCAGCGCGCCGTAGGACCCCAGGGACACCACGACGACCTGTGCGTGGCCGCTGTCGATCAGCTGATGGGCGGCGGCCAATTGCTCGGACTCGGTGGCGAGTCGGCGGCCGACGCATTCCCTCAGCTCGCGCACGCTCGCCTTGAGCAGATACACGCCCGAGGAGATGTGCTGCAGGCCGCCGCCGGAGGTGTCCAGAATCAGCTTCACGCCCAGCTCCCGGCAGATGTCGGCGACCCGCTGGTAGTAGTCGGCCGGGACGCCCGGCGGCAGGCTGCCGCTGGCCACGACGACTTCGGCCGTCTGGGCGGCGGCCCGCAGTTCGGCGAGGCATTGCTCCTGTTCGAAGGCGTTGAGCTCCGGGCCCGGCAGGACGAACCGGTATTGCTGGCCCGTGCTGGTCTCGTTGACGGAAAAACTCTCGCGGGTCTGGGCGGCGATCGGGATCTGCAGGAACGGCACCTCCGCCTCGCCGAGCAGGGTGGTGACGAGGCCACCGTGCGACCCGCCCGCCGGAAACACCGCCAGCACCGGGCTGCCGAGGACCTTCGCGATCCGCGCGACGTTGATGCCGCCGCCGCCCGGGTCGTAGCGCGTCGCCGAACAGCGCAATTTGTCGGTCGGCCGCACCACGCCGACGCTCGTGGTGATGTCGAGCGCGGGATTCATGGTCAACGTGACGATTCTTCGGCTCAGCGCCCGATCGGCCGGCATCTGTATCTCCATCGCTTCGTGCCTAGAGGCCGCTCGGGTACGTTTCCGGCGTCTCGCCGGCGATCCACAAGCTGGTGACCTCCAACGGCTCCAACGCCCGCGTCCGGTCGATGTGAATCATCGCGTCGAACTGGTCGGCGGGCCGGACGTGGAAGTAGTGGCTCTGCCGTTCGGTCTCGGGGCGGTAGATCACCCCGATGGCACGCCCCAGGCGCACCGCGCCGAGGGGCTCCGCGGCCCCGGGGTTGAGGTGCGGTGACACCAGGAACGCCGCCCTGCCCGTTTCGTGCAGGAGTTCTTCGATGCTCCCGTTGAGGGCCGGGCGGACGACCTTGCGTTCGGCGATGCCGCCCCAGTCGCTGGCGGCGGTGACGGTGCCCGCGTACGTGCTGAAGCCGAGCAGGCGGGATTCGTCGCCGTGCCGCTGCCGGACCAGCTGGCCGAGCGTGAGTTGTCCGTCGGCCCACACCTCGGTGGCGCGGGCGTCGCCTACGTGGGAGTTGTGGGCCCACACCACGATTCGCGCGGACGGCACGTCGTCGTGACGGTCCAGATGCTTGAGCAGTGCGTCGAGGGTCTGCGCCATGTGTTTGTCCCGCAGGTTCCACGAGGTGACCCGGCCGCTGAACATCGCCCGGTAGTACACCTCCGCGTTGTGCACCGTCTGGGCGTTCTGGTGGGCGTAGAACAATTCGTCCTCGGCGAGCAGGCCGTCCCTGCGCGCGTAGGCCAGCGCGTTGCGCTGGATCTCGACGAGTTGATCGATCGCTTCCTTCTCGCACGACGGGCCCGCGCCGAAGGCCGCCGAGAAGCCGTACGCCTGACCGTCGTCCGCCGAGGCGTGGTCGAAGCAGGCGTAGCGTTCCCGCGCCCGCGCCGCCGCCTTGGGGTCGATCTTGTCCAGGTAGCCGATCACCTCCCGCATCGACCGGTGCAGGCTGTAGAGATCCAGGCCGTAGAAGCCGGCCTGCCGCTGGCCGTTGTTCTCGTGCAGCCGGTTTCGCGTGCGTAGCCACTCGACGAAGTCACGGACGACGGTGTTGCGCCACATCCAGGCGGGAAAGCGCTCGAAGCCGCTCAACGCCTCGTCGGCGGTGGTGTCGTCGCCGATGCCGCGAACGTAGCGGTTCACCCGGTAGGCGTCGGGCCAGTCCGCCTCGGCCGCGACGGCGCAGAAACCCTTCTCCTCAATCAGCCACTTGGTGATTTCGGCCCGGGCCTCGTAGAACTCGTGTGTGCCGTGCGAACTTTCGCCGATCAGCACGATGCGCGCGTCACCGACGAGCGCGTCCAGCGCCGCTTGCGGCGGCACGCCCGCCGGCGCGTCGATGGCGACCCGGCTGATCACGTCGGCCGGTGTCCGCGCCGCGGCGCCCCGCGACGCCCCGGTCGTCGGCGTGGCGAGCAGCCGGCGGACCTCGTCGTCGGTGACCTGGCGGAAATCCCAGAAGGACTCGCCGACCGCGAGGAACGGGGTGGGCATGCTCGCGCACACGACGTCGTCGACCTGCCCGGCGAATTCCCGGCACGTCGACTCGGGGGCCGCCGGCACGGCGATGACGATGTGCGCCGGCTCGGCTTCGCGCAGCGCCTGCACCGCCGCGGACATGCTTGCGCCGGTGGCCAATCCGTCGTCGACGAGGATGACCGTCTTGCCGGCCACCTCCACGGGTGGGCGCCCGTCGCGGTAGGCGGCCTCGCGCCGAATCAATTCCCGACCCTCACGCTCGGCGACCGCGCGCAACTCCTGCGGGGTGATACGCAGGCCACGCACGACGTCGTCGTTGACCACCACGCGGCCCCCGCTCGCCAGTGCTCCCACCGCGAATTCCTCGTGGCCGGGCGCGCCGAGCTTGCGCACGATGAAGGCGTCCAGCGGCGCGCGCAGCGCCGCCGCCACCTCCCACGCGACGGGTATGCCGCCCCGCGCCAGACCCAGCACGATCACGTCTGGCCGATCGCGGTAGGCCCCGAGGAGGTTGGCCAGCACCCGGCCGGCCTCGCTGCGGTCGCGGAACACGCGGCGCGGCGAGCGCCGGGTCGCGTCAGCTGCTCTGGTCATCGCGCACCGCGGTCACTACGCCGCTCGGCGGGCGGACGGGAAGGGTCGCCATGGCAATCTCCTCGATCCCTTTCACCATTGACGACTTTCATCCGACCAGTCCGCCGTAATCGGCGGTAGGGACCGAAGTCCCAGGCTTACGGGTCGTTCGTCGGGTCACCGTTTCCGGCGCAGCTCGGCCATGTAGGCCATCACCCGGTTGAGGATGAGGCCGTAGGCGTCACCGTCTTGGGTGAGCCGCACGAGCCCGCGGTGGCGCAGGAAGCCGTCGAGGCGCTGGTCCAAACGCCAGTCGACGTAGGTGTGGCCGGCGTAGGGCGAGTGCAGAAATTCAAAGGCGAGCTCGTCGACGTCGGCGTCGGTTATCGACGGGCATCCGTCTGTGGTAGAAGGCATTTGGCTGCTACCCGACTCGGCTGTGATCCCGGATGGCGGCCTGCACCGCGGCGAATCGTGCTCGAGCCCGCTCGTCGGCGGCCTGCTGCTCGGCGGCGGTGACGACGATGGCGTCCGGGCCCGGGAACACGGTCGCCTCCTCCCCGGTGGCCAGCCACCGCACCCGGTAGGGCGGTTCACCATCGGGGGAACGCACGGAGGTGATCAGCCCGCGCAGATCCGGGCGACCGATCGTGCCGCTCTTGATGACGAGCCAGTCCCCGGCATCGGCAATCATCGTCGACTCCCTTCGAAATCCATGGCCACAATCCGGGCCGCCCTAGCGGCGTATCTCCAAGACATCGCCGAGGGGCCGCCGCGGCGTCGGTTCCGGGCCGCCCTTGCCCGCGAAGGCGGTGCCCACCCGGATCAAGACCTGGGGCACCGCTTCGGTGTCGGCTATCAGCTGACGGACCATGTCGCGGCTGGCCGGCAACTCCGTCACGTGGGTGACGGTGCACGTCGCCAGACCCGCGATGGTGCATTCCAGCAGGATCGCGGAAAGCACCTGGCCGCACAGGAATGCGTCCGCGCGGGTGTCTCCCGGGGTGGACAGGACGAGCACCTCCGCTTGGTCCGCGAGTCCCGCCGAACCCGGTCGGGCGTTCGCGTCGGCGGGAAACCGGCGGTTCACGTCGACGGCGCGCCGCTGCGCGTCGCTCACCAGCGCCGCCGTGGGGATGCCGTCGTCGTGCCTGCCCGGCGCTGTCCACCAACGCAATTCATGGTGATAGACGTCGTCATAGCGGCGCAGCGCCTCGGTGAGACGCGCCGCCTCCACCAGCCGCGGCCGCGCGTCGTCGGCGAGCACGTCGAGGGAGACCAGGCCGGGGTCGAAGGCGCTCCGCAGCACCGGCTCGAACGACGCCCAGTCCCTCGGTGCGCCGAACGGCCGCCGGTCTGTCCGGCGGCGCAGGATCGCCGCGGCGCGATCGCGCCGGGCCGCGGCGACGTAGTCGGTCGGGAGGAAGTCGACCGAGGCCAGGTGGTCGAGGTTGTTGGGGTTGGGAAACTCGTCGACGCTCGTCGCCCACCCGTCGGCCGCCATCGCGACCCGGAAATGGTCGAGCACCGCGCCGCAGCTGATGATCGACTCGCGGCCGGAGCCGTCGGCCGAGGGCACCGTGCGGTCCGGGTCGGCAAACAGGTCGACGCTCGGGCCGTCCGCGACCCATCGCCAAGGCTGGGTGTTGTGCAGCGAAGGGGCGCGACAGGCCAGCTCCACCGCCCTGGTGAGCACCTTGGTGTCGACCAACGTCGGGGTCATCGCTCGTCGCCCCTCCTTTCCTACCTGGACCCTCGGGCATGCGGGCAGCGCGCGCCAGGGTCCTTGGTCCCCAGCGTCGGGTCATTGGACCCGGGGTCGACTGATGACCTTTGTCTCTATTGCGGCGATGCCCCGCGGCAAACGATGAAGGCGACTACCCGAAGCGAGGACCCTGTCATGGACGTCATCCGCAAAACGGCCACCGACTTCTCCGTTCGGCCCAACCTCACGGACTACGAACACGAGCGCGCCCAGTTCCACTGGTCCGATGTGCCGGATCCGTGCGAGGGCATGGGCCCCGGCCTGTGCAACATCGCCTACGCCGCCGTCGATCGTCACACCGCTGGTCCGGCCGCCACGCGCACGGCCCTGCGGTTCGTCCCGGACCGGCCCTGGGACGGTGTGATCGCCACCCAAGACCTCAGTTACGCCGAGCTCGGCCGGCTCTCCCGGCGGTTCTCCAGCGCGCTGCGCTCGTTGGGCATCAACAAGGGCAACCGCGTCTTCACGCTCATGGGCCGCACCCCGGAGCTCTACATCGCGATGATGGGCGCGCTGCGCAACGGCAGCGTCGTCTCACCGTTGTTCTCGGCCTTCGGGCCGGAGCCGATCGCCACCCGAGTCAACATCGGGCAGGCCGACGTGCTGGTAACCACGAGGGCGATCTACCAGCGCAAGGTCGCCAAGATCCGCGATCGGCTCCCCTCGCTCCGGCACGTCTTCGTGGTCGACGACGGCCAGGGCGGCGGCGCGCCGCCGGGGACGCTCGACTTCTGGCAATGGCTGGACGCGGCCGACGAGAACGCGCCGATCGAACCGACCACCGCCGACGACCCGGCGCTGCTGCACTTCACCAGCGGGACCACGGGCACGCCCAAAGGCGCCATCCACGTGCACGGCGCCGTCGTGATGCACTACGTCACCGGCTTGTACGCGCTCGACCTGCATCCCGACGACACCTATTGGTGCACAGCCGATCCCGGTTGGGTGACCGGCACGTCCTACGGCATCATCAGCCCGCTCCTGCACGGGGTCACCTCCATCGTCGACGAGGCGGAATTCGACGCCGAACGGTGGTACCACATCCTGCAGGACCAGGGCGTCTCCGTGTGGTACACCGCACCGACCGCCATCCGGATGCTGATCAAGGCCGGACCGGAACTGCCCGCGCGCTACCACTTTCCGCGGCTTCGGTTCATCGCCAGCGTCGGCGAGCCGCTCAACCCCGAGGCGGTCTGGTGGGGAAAGCGGGTGCTGGGCCTGCCGATTCACGACAACTGGTGGCAGACCGAGACGGGCGGCATCATGATCGCCAACACACCCGCGTTCGACATCAAGCCCGGGTCGATGGGCCGGCCGCTGCCCGGGGTCGACGCCTTCATCGTGCACCGCGACGACGACGGGCCCGTCGAGGTCGTCGACGAACCCGGCGTGGAGGGTGAGCTCGCGCTCAGGCCCGGCTGGCCATCGATGTTCCGCGGTTACCTGAACGCCGAAGAGCGCTACCGCAACGCGTTCGCCGACGGCCTCTACCTGTCCGGGGATCTCGCGAAGAAGGACGCCGACGGCTACTTCTGGTTCGTCGGCCGCAAGGATGACGTGATCAAGTCCGCCGGACACCTGATCGGTCCGTTCGAAGTGGAAAGCGCGCTGACCGATCACCCCGCCGTCGCCGAGGCGGCCGTCATCGGCATACCCGATCCGACGGTCGGCGAAATGGTAAAGGCCTTTGTCACGCTGAAGAACGGCGTCCTGGCCGACGAGGACCTGCGGCTGCAACTGATGGGCCACGCCCGCAAACGGCTCGGGGCCACGGTGGCGCCCAAGGAGATCGAATTCGTCGACTCGTTGCCGCACACGAGCAGCGGCAAGATCATGCGGCGCCTGCTGAAGGCCCGCGAACTCGGCCTGCCCGAAGGTGATACATCCACCATCGAGCAGCGCCCCGTCCAGCACGCCGAAGGGGTGCCATCATGACCGATACGAAACTGGCCCATGAGCTGTTGTCCGACATGATCCGGGTGCGGCGCATGGAGGAGAAGTGCGCGGAACTGTACAGCGCGGCCAAGATTCGCGGATTCCTGCACCTCTACGTCGGCGAGGAGGCCGTGGCCGCGGGGTCCCTGCGCGCACTGGCCGACGACGACGCGGTGGTTGCGACGTACCGCGAGCACGCGCACGCGCTGCTGCGTGGCATCCCGATGACCTCGATCATGGCCGAGATGTTCGGCAAGCAGGAGGGCTGCTCGCGGGGCCGCGGCGGTTCCATGCACCTGTTCGACGCGGCCAAGCGGTTCTACGGGGGCAACGCCATCGTCGCCGGC
>NZ_LZJJ01000090.1:0-49211 GCF_001667625.1 Mycobacterium sp. E1715 | reverse complement strand
GGCGCCTGGATGATCGGGATGCGCCGGCCGCAGGCCTACCCGCTGATGAGCCACCTCGCCGCGCGCGGCTGGGTGTGCGTGTCCATCGGCTACCGCGTCTCCCCCCGCCACACCTGGCCCGACCACATCGTCGACGTCAAACGGGCGCTGGCCTGGGTCAAGGAGAACATCGCGGACTACGGCGGTGATCCCGACTTCGTCGCGGTCACCGGCGGCTCGGCCGGCGGGCACCTGTGCGCGCTGGCGGCGCTGACCCCCAACGACCCGCAATTCCAGCCGGGCTTCGAGGACGCCGACACGTCGGTGGCGGCCGCCGTCCCGATCTACGGCCGCTACGACTGGTTCTCCACCGAGGGCGAGGGCCGACCCGAATTCGTCTCGCTGCTCGAAAAGTTCGTGGTGAAGCGGGAATACGACGCGCACCGCGACGTCTACGTCGACGCCTCGCCGATCCGGCGGCTGCGGGCCGACGCGCCACCGTTCTTCGTCCTGCACGGCTGCGACGATTCGCTGATTCCCGTCGGGGAGGCCCAGGAGTTCATCGAGGAGCTGCGGGCGGTGTCGAAGTCGCCGGTCGCCTACGCCGAATTGCCCAACGCGCAACACGCTTTCGACATTTTCAGTTCCCCGCGGGCGCATCGGTCCGCGGAGGCTGTCGCCCGGTTCCTGTCCTGGGTGTACGCGACGAACCCGCCCGAGCGCGACTAGGCCGGGGCTTACCCGGAACGATTCCTCCGCCGACGGCGGCTCCCCGGGTGAACGCAACCCTGGTCACTAGGGCCATAAGTCACAAATTTAGTGGCTTTAGCCTGCATCCTTCTCGGGCCGGTGCGCCGAAACTATAACGTGTTCTAGTTATGCCCTGGAGCGACTGGAGGCGTGAAGTGAGTATCGATACCGCTGGGGTCGGCATCCGAGAAATAGACGTCGGAACGTTGCCGACCCGGTTTGCCCGCGGCTGGCACTGCCTGGGCGTGGCCAAGGACTTCCTCGACGGGCAGCCGCACCCGGTCAACATCTTCGGCACCAAGCTGGTCGTCTTCGCCGACACCGAACACAACCTGCGGGTCCTCGACGCGTTCTGCCGGCACATGGGCGGGGACCTGTCACAGGGCATGGTCAAGGGCGATACGGTCGCGTGCCCGTTTCACGACTGGCGCTGGGGCGGCGACGGCAGGTGCAAGGACGTGCCCTACGCCAAGCGAACGCCGCGAACGGCGCGGACGCGCACCTGGCCCACCGAGGTGCACAACGGTCTGTTGTTCGTCTGGCACGACCATGAGGGCAGCTTGCCGTCCCCGGACTTGCAGATCCCCGACATCTCCGAGGCCGCCAGCCCCGAGTGGACCGAATGGCGGTGGCGCAGCGAGCTCATCGAGGGCTCCAACTGCCGCGAAATCGTCGACAACATCGTCGACATGGCACATTTCTTCTACATCCACTATGGCTTCCCGACGTACTTCAAGAACGTCTTCGAGGGCCACATCGCGTCGCAGTACCTGCGCACCGTCGGACGGCCCGATGTGCTGCTCGGCGGGTCGCATTACACCGGCGAGCAGACGCTCGACTCCGAGGCCTCCTACTTCGGCCCGTCGTTCATGATCAACTGGCTGCACAACAATTACGGTGGCTACAAGGTGGATTCGATCCTCGTCAACTGCCACTACCCCGTCACGCAGAACTCCTTCATGCTGCACTGGGGCATCATCGTGCGAAAGCCCGAAGGCATGGACGGCCCCGCCACCGAGAAACTGTCCAAGGCGTTCGCCGAGGGCGTCAGCATGGGCTTCCTGCAGGACGTCGAGATCTGGAAGCACAAGACGCGAATCGAAAACCCGTTGCTGGTCGAAGAGGACGGCCCGGTCTATCAGCTCCGCCGCTGGTATCAACAGTTCTATGTGGATGCCGCCGACGTCAGCCCGCAGATGACCGACCGGTTCGAGTACGAGGTGGATACCACCGCCGCGAACAAGCACTGGCACACCGAGGTGGAAGAGAACTTGCGGCCCAAGGTCGTTCAGCCGCAATAGGATTCATTGCGCGACCGGGCACCCACCGGTGTAGTCGACCTGCCAGTGCTTGATGCCGTTGAGCCAGCCCGACCGGATCCGCTCCGGCTTCGAGAGGGGAGCGAGGTCGGGCATGTGGTCGGCGATGGCGTTGAACATCAGGTTGATCGTCAACTTGGCCAGGTTGGCGCCGATGCAGTAGTGCTCGCCGGTTCCACCGAATCCGACGTGCGGGTTCGGGTTTCGTAAGATGTCGAACTCGAACGGCTCGGTGAAGACGTCCTCGTCGAAGTTGGCCGAACGGTAGAACATCAATACCCGCTGACCCTTCTTGATCGTCGCCCCCGAAAGTTTCGTGTCCTCTTTGGCGGTGCGCTGGAATGCCGTAACGGGGGTGGCCCATCGGACGATCTCGTCCGCCGCGGTCTCCGGGCGCTCCTTCTTGTACAGCTCCCACTGGTCGGGGAAGTCAGCGAATGCCATCATGCCTTGCGTGATCGAATTGCGGGTGGTCTCGTTGCCGGCGACCGCGAGCATCATCACGAAAAACCCGAACTCGTCGTCGGAGAGTTTCTCGCCGTCGATATCCGCCTGAAGCAGCGTGGAAACGATGTCATCGGCGGGGTTTTCGGCCTTGGCCTCGGCCATTTTCATCGCGTAGGCGAGCACCTCCGCCGAGGACACCTTCGGATCGACATGCGCATACTCGGGATCCTCGGCGCCGGTCATCTCGTTGGACCAGCGGAACAACTTGCCGCGGTCCTCCTGCGGTACGCCGAGCAGCCCGGCGATGGCCTGCAGCGGCAGTTCGCACGCGACCTGCTCGACGAAATCGCCGGAGGTCTCGGCGGTGGCCGCCTTGGCGATCGCCTGCGCCCGCTCATTGAGCTCGTCGTGCAGCCGGCCGATCGCGCGCGGCGTGAACCCGCGCGAAATGATCCTGCGCAGCCGGGTGTGGTGCGGAGGGTCCATGTTGAGCAGGACGAACCGCTGCAGGTCGATGTCTTCGCGGCTCATGTCGTCGGCGAAGCGCGGGATGGCGCCGTTGAGCCAGCTGGAGAAGACGTCGTTGCGCAGCGACACCTCCTTGACGTCCTTGTGCTTGGTCACCACCCAGAAGCCGCCGTCGTTGAAGCCGCCCTTGCCGATCGGCTGGTCACACCACCAGACGGGCGCGTGGTGGCGCAACTCGGCGAGCTCCTCGACGGGGAGGCGCTCGGCGTAGATGTCCGGGTCGGTCGGATCGAACCGGGGGGAAGATGCGGGCAGGTCATCTTTGGCTCCTCTCGGGTCAGACCATCGTGTCGCCGGGCGGCAGCCCGAATTCGTGGTTTCCGAAGATCATGTAGGCCCGCTCCGGATCGTTGGCGGCGTGCACGCGGCCGGCGTGTGCGTCGCGCCAGAACCGTTGCAGCGGAGCGCTATTTGCCAAGGCGGTCGCACCGGACGCGTCGAACAAGCGGTCTATCGAGGCGATGGCACGCGCCGTGGCACGCACCTGGTCACGCCGGGCCCGGGTCCGCAGCTCGAACGGGACCTCCTGACCCGCCACCAGGCACGAGTACTCGTCGGCGACATTGCCGATCAGTTGTCGCCACGCGGCGTCGATGTCGCTGGCGGCCTCGGCGATGCGCACCTTGGCGAAGGGGTCGTCTTTCGACTTCTCGCCCGCGAAGGCGGCGCGCACCCGCTGGCCTTGATGCTCGACGTGCGATTCGTAGGCGCCGTAGGCCATGCCCACGATGGGGGCGGTGATCGTGGTGGGATGCATGGTGCCCCAGGGCATCTTGTAGACCGGATCGGTGTTGGCCAGCAACCCGCCGGCGGTGTGGTCGTTCATCGACCTGTAAGACAGGAAGCGATGCCGCGGCACGAACACATCCTTGATGTGCAGCGTGTTGCTGCCGGTGCCCTTCAGTCCGACGACATGCCAGACGTCGTCGATGCGGTAATCGCTGACCGGGATCAAGAAGCTGCCGAAGTCGACCGGCTGGCCGTCCTTGATCACCGGGCCGCCGACGAACGTCCACGTGGCGTGGTCGCAACCCGACGACCAATTCCACGAACCGTTGACCAGATAGCCGCCGTCGACCACCAGACCGGCGCCCATCGGGGCGTACGACGAGGAGATCCGCACGCTCGGGTCCTCGCCCCATAAATCCTGTTGGGCTTGCTGGTCGAATTGCGCCGCGTGCCAGTTGTGCACGCCGAGGATCGACGCCACCCAACCCGTAGACCCGCACGCACTGGCCAAGCGCCGGACGGCCTCGAAGAAGATTGTCGGATCGCACTGCATCCCACCCCACTGCGCGGGCTGCAGCAGCCGGAAGAAGCCGATTTCCCGGAGCTCGCTGACGGTGGCGTCCGGCAGCCGCCGCAGCTCCTCCGTTTCCGGTGCCCGCTGCCGCAGCTTGGGCAACAGATCGTCGATGGCGGCCAGGACGGACTGGGTATCAAGAATGGGCGTCACTGCTTTCCTCCACATCGCGCACCTAGCCACGGACTAGAGAGCGTTGCAATTTTGGTCAGTATTTTGATGTTGTCGCTGTGTATCGCGATAAAACACGAACTGTAACTTGTTCTAGTTATTGCCACGGGCGGCGCCGACGCTAGGGCAAAAAGTCCCTAACTGTGCTCGCCCGAGTGCGGCGGGCGGGGGGAACGTCGTCGCGGATTCGATCGGCAGCGCGCCGCGGACCTGGGATGGGAATCGAGAACTCAAGCGGGCCAACGAGATCTGCGAATGCGTTCGCCACCCTCGGCCCCTTCGGGTCTCGCGGCCCGCGTAACGGCCATCACCGAACGCCTTGGCGATTCGATGGTTTCCGGCTCACTCCCGGGTGGCAGCCTTCTCCAGTTCGGTGAGCGCCGGCTCGATGCGGTCGGCCATGTCGTCGATGTCGTTGGCGACCTCGGGCGTCGTCACGAAGCCGAAGTCCAGGTAGTCGGTGTAGGAGAAGCAGGTGATGTTCAGGGCGACGTCCATGACGGGCGGCCCCAGCGGCACCAGCGAATCCAGTTTGGCGCCGGCCATGTACAGCGGGAACGGTGGGCCCGGCACGTTGGACACAACCAGGTTGATGGGGGCCAGGTTTCGCGACAGCCCGCTAGCCGTGTAGGCGCGGGCGGCCAACTGCAGCAGCCCCGGCGGGGTGGTCTCGGTCAGCCCCATGATCTGGTGCGCCGACAACGCCTTGGCCATCAGCTTGGCGTTCTGGGTGCTCTCGTGGATGGCCCGGAGCCGCTCGGCGGGGTCCTCGACGTCGGTGGCCAGCGACACGGTCATCGAGCTCACCTGGTTGCCGACGTCGTCCTTGTTCTCGTCGGTCCGGGTGGAGACGGGGATCTGGGCGATCAGCGGTTTGGCGGGCAGCTCGCCCCGCTTCTGCAGGTACTCGCGGGCGGCACCGGCCACCAGCGCCAGCACGACGTCGTTGAGCTTGACGCCATAGGCATCCTTGACGGCCTTGGCCCGGGCCAGCTCCACGCGGCAGCCGGTGATCCGGCGGTGCGGCGACACGGGCGCGTTGAACCGGGTCTTGGGCGCTTCGAAATAGCGCGGGGGCCTGCCGCTCACACCGAGCGCGGCGATCTGCTGGCGCACCGTCTGCTCCACCAGTCGGGCGATGCGGAAGGGCGTCTTGACGCCGACGTTGATGAGCGCGCCCACCGCCCGCCGCTCTATGCCCGGAATCCGGTTGCCGACCAGGGATCCCACCGTTTCCTGTTGCGGTGGTCGAGGTTCCGGGGTGATGTCCAAGAGAATTTCGCCCAGCCCGGCTCCCGAGACGCCATCGACGATGGCGTGGTGCATCTTGGTCAGCGAAGCGATCCGGCCACCCTCGACCCCCTCGATCACCCACATCTCCCACAGCGGCCGCGCACGATCCAGCTTGTAGGACATCAACCGGCCGACCAGCTCCTCGAGCTCGCGCCGGCCGCCGGGCGCTGGGACGGCGATGCGGCGGATGTGGAAGTCGGGGTCCAGGTCCTCGTCCTCGACGAACCACGGCCGGTCCAGCCCGAGCGGCGCCCCGGTGACCCGCCACCGCAGCTGCGGCAGCTCCGGCAGCCGTTCGATGATCAGTTCGCGCAGCCGCTGGAAGTTGTACTCCGGTGCGTCCTTCGGGTCGCAGATCGCGAGCGCGCCCACATGCATGTGCCAGCCCGCAGTCTCGGCTGACCAGAACGCCGCATCAACACTCGAGAGCCGTTTCATCCCCCGACCGTAGCCCCCCGACCCCCGTCGCGACCAGCAATGGCAAACAAACTACCCGCAGGCTGAGCCGGGCGCGCATCCGCCCGGTCGCCAGGTCGTTGCGACCGCCTGCGCCGTTCGGGACCGGTCCCGAGGAGCCCGCCGCGCAAAGGTGCCGACGGACGCCGGCGGGCACCGCCGGCACGCGAGGTCCGCGGTTGACGTCATGCGTCGCGCGCACAGCGGCGGCGAATGACGGGAACCCTTGCGCCGCAACTCGTCGGCCGCGGATGGCTCACTGGCTTCGATCGACGGGACTCGCTTGCGGACTCGGCCATGGGGGGCTTGGCATCGACCGAGTCCACGCCCTGGGGACCGACAAGGCCCCCACCGCTGCGCGGTTACCGACGCTCACACGCGTCGCGGCGTCGTCCGCGCCGGACGCGGTAACCCACCGGGACCGCACGGCCGAGGCCCTATCCAGCGCGGCGGCCTTGTTGAGGGAACTCAGGTGGTTGAGCGCGACGTCCAGCGGCGCCGACAGTGAACTCAACCTGGACAGGGCCGCCGTTTTCGGCAGCAGGGCCACGTCGAAGGAGGCCAGCGGCGAGGAGGCCAGCGCATCGAGCGCTTCGGAGATGGTCGAGATCACCTGCGCCCCAGTCGATATGACCTCCGGCGCCACCGTCAGACGCCATCGACGGGACGGCTCGGTGACCGCCGCAGCGTGGCGCGTCGTCTCGCTCAGACGAGCGCAAGGCGAACTGAATGGTGTAAGCGTGATGGCCGCCGAGGCGCGGGCGTAGGCAACCAGAGCGGCGGTGTCTTGGGCCCACATCCGATCGTAGTCGGCGTCGGCGTCGGCGATGGCCGGACTCAGCTGGCCTAGGCAGTTCGCCGCGGCCAGCCGGATCCGCCGCAGCCGGTTGGCGATGATCGCACCAGGCGCCGCTGCCGCCGCACGGGTCAGACCGTAAGCGCTTGCGGCCGCCCCGGCCTGGGTGGCCGTCTGCCGGGCCTGGGCAGCGGTGGCGTCGAGCCACGCCGCGTGGGCCGCGAGGGCTTGAGTTATCGCCCTCACCGAAGCGTTCTGTTCCGCCACACCCAGCTCGGAGATCACCGCCCGGTATTTCTCTGCCATCTCACCGAGTTGAGCAGCGAGCACTTCCCACGCCCTGGCGGCTTCCATCATCGATTCGGCGCCGGGCCCCGAATGCATTCGACCGGAAATGGCTTCCGGCGGCAGGGCACCGGAATCCAGCACCGGCTCCAGCTCAATGGCTGGCGACTTGTGTTGCGACATCGGGTTTTTCTCTGCGACGGGGGAACGTGAGTGCTTATCGACCGCGACTCATACCGCGGCGTTGGCTACTTGGGGTTTCAGGCACCGCCTAGCTCTTCGCGGAAGCGTCGAGTTGTCGCGGGCAGAACGACTTCGCTGATATCGTCGCGAACTGGGCGGCACCGTTGGTCGTCAGCGCGGGATTGTTGTCCCGCAGGTCATTGAGCAGCTGAAGGCCGGACACGCCACGAGAGATCAGGCCGCACACCGCCTTTCCGGCGGCGACGGCTTGATCGGGGTCCGCGAAACTGATCCCCACCCTGTGCAGGTCGGCGATGAAGACCTCGTTGTTCTCGTCGGTCGCCGCTTCGTCCTCCCCGGGGATGGCGTGCGCGGGCGCCGCGGCAACGATGCCCAGCGACACACCGAGAAGCGCTAACAACAGTCTCATCAGTCCTCCTTCGTGCGGATTGCCCGCTATGGCCCGGCCCGGCCCGCGATCACGACGCGAAACCCGTTGCGCCCCAACTATCCCGACTTGGCTTCGGCGCCGCCGACCGCGACCTCCGCGCCGTCCGTCACGTGCACGGCGTGCACGCCCGGCGTCGTTCTGAGTTTGGCGACCAGGTCATCGAGCCCGGCCTCGTCGACGTTCCAGTGCTGCACCTGGTCGGGCATCTCCTGGAGCTGGGCGATGATGCGGTCGAGCTTGACCGGTGGGGTGCGCCGCTCGCCGGTGCCGACGCGGGGCTGCTGGATGCCGGTTGAACTGACCACGCGCGCCGCCGGGCCGCCCAGCGCGCCACCGGCCAGGCTGCCCAGCGTCGCCTCGTTGACCAGGCCGGGGACATCCGCCGCCGCGGCCGCGGCCACGCTGGTGCCGGGCAGAGCCGCCAGCCGGACCGCCGGGGCGGCGGTCGCCCAGCCGGGCGGCACCGAAAGCTTCCCCACCGTCGGCGCGTTGCCCAGCACCGCCGACACCGGTTTGGCCGCGACCCCGGCGGCGACGTGGCCCGGCGACGCCAGACCGGCGCCCAGCGAGGTTTTCGACATCGCGGCGCTCCACGGCGCGTAGATGAAGAAGTTCTTCCACTGCGACACGCCCAGGCCGATGCTGGCGTTGGTGACGTTGGTCCACGTTGCCTGGGTGCCGATCTGGGAAATGCTGGAATACAACGTTTCCCACAGGGGTGCGACGTCCGGGCTCCCCGTGACTCCCCCGATCAGCTGCTGCCAGAACTTGGTGTATTGGCCGGTGAGCGAGGTGAGGTAGTCCTCTATCTGCTTCAGCCAGGACGACAACGACGTGGGCTCTGACGCGGCCGTGGCGGCCGCCTGGGCCGCCGGCCCGCCGTCGTTGGTGGTGGCCGGCGCCCCCTCGAAAGCGGTCAGCTCACCGGCCGATTCCGACGCGCCGGCGTAGCTGAACATGGCGGCGACATCCTGGGCCCACATCTGGCCGTACTCGTCTTCGATCGCCGCGATCGCCGCGTCGTTCTGCCCCAGTAGGTTCGTCTGCAACAGTTCGGCCAACGCGATGCGGTTCGCCGCGACGAGCTGCGGCGGCACGGTCGCGGCCAAGGCGGCTTCGTAGGCGGCGGCCGCGGCGCGGGCCTGGGCGCCGGTCTGCTCGGCTTGGCCCGCGGTGGTCGAGATCCACGCGAGATACGGTGCTACCGCCGCGGCCATCGACTCCGACGACGGACCCTGCCAGGCCTCGCCGACGAGGTCCGAGATCACCGTGCCGTAAGAGGCGGCGGTGGAGTGCAACTCGGCGGCCAGCGTGTCCCAGGCCGCGGCGGCGGCCAGCAGCGGCCCGGCGCCCGGGCCCGCATAGATCTGGGTGGAGATCACCTCCGGTGGCAGCGTTGCGAAATCGCTGAAGACCATTGCCGCACCCTTTCTTATTTGGCGTTCGGCGGGATCACGATGACGGTGGACGTGGTCGCGATGTCGTCGACGGCGACGGCACCCGGCACGCGAACGGTCGACCCGGCGACCGCGCGAGTCGCGGTGTCCCCCATGGCACGTCCGGCCAGACTTGACAGGGCAGCCGGGCCGAACATCCCTTGTTGGCCGTTCACGGCCATCGCGGGAGCGGCTTCCACGATCGTCTCCGGCAGCTCGGCCGCCACCGCGCGGATCGCGGGAACGGCAGAAGCCCAATTCGCCGGCACCGACAACGACCCGACCAGCCCGGCCTGACTCGTCGCGGCCGAAACCGGACTCGCACTCGACAACGCGGCCGCTCCGGTCAGCAGGTCGCTGCGCAGCAGCGGCGCAAGGACCCCGGTGAGCGCTTTGGGGTGCAATAGCGGCCCGATACCTTGGATGCCCGTCCCCACGCTCGGGATGCTGAGGGCGATCTGGTACCAGTTCTTCGCGAGGTTGGCCACCCCGAGCGGGGTGTACGGGCCGGAGATCGTGCCCATGATGCTGTTGAAGGTCTTCAGGATCCCGGTGATGTCCGCCAGGCCCAACGGCAGGGCGGCCGCCGGAGTCGTCACCGCGTTCGCGCTCACCGCGAGGCTTTGCACCCCGGCCGGCGCCTGCGAAACCGCTTCCGAGAGCGCAGATTCCACCTCCGAGGCGCTCGACGACCCGAGCGCGGAGGCCACCGCGGCCGACTGGTCGGCCTCCGCGCTGCCGTCGGTGGTCGGCGCCGGCGCCGCGAACGGTGTCAGTTGCGCCGCCGCCGCCGACGAGGCGGCATAGGCATACATGGCGCCCGCGTCCTGCGCCCACATCTCGGCGTACTGCGCCTCGGTGGCCGCGATCGCCGGGGTGTTTTGACCCAGGATGTTGGTCGCGATCAGCGAGGCCAGCAAGGCCCGGTTGGCCGCGACCACCGGGGGCGGGACGGTGGCCGCGAAGACGGCTTCGTAGGCGGCCGCGGCCGCCTTGGCCTGCACGGCGGTCTGCTCGGCCTGCACGGCGGTACCGTCTAGCCACGCGATGTAGGTCGTCGCCGCGGTCGACATCGCCGTCGACGCGGGCCCGCGCCAGAGGACTCTCAGCTCCGAGATCGTGGAACCGTAAGACCTTGCTGCCGAACGTAATTCGGCCGCCAAACCGTCCCAGGAAGCCGCCGCCGCCAGCAGCGGCGCCGGCCCCGGCCCTGAATAGACCCTGCCGGAGTTGATCTCCGGCGGTAACGCCCCGAAATCCATGCCATCCTCCGCCTCCGGCAGTGTCGCCACCGCCGGCCCTGTGCTTGCGTCCGCCGACCAGCCGAACGCCGCCAATCGAGCCCTTCGTGCCGCCGCCGAAAACGGGATAAGAGAATTTGCTGGCGAGCGGGCGATTCCTTGCAGACAGGACACTAGCCAGCCGCGGCCGAAGTGCCTTCCGTCCGACGCGCCCGGTTCGGCACCGTCGCGGCGGCCGGGGTGGACGACCGCTTCTGGGTGGGCCCGGCACGCAAAACGGCGATAAACCTCCCTACCTCGCGCGAATCGGACAAGGCGACCGCATGAATACTTGGTGAAAATGCGAGTGGGAAGCCCGGGAAGCGCCGGCGGATGAATAAAAATCTCACGAGCATAAATTGCGATCACGGCGAAATGAGACCGCTGCCGGACGCCTCCACGGGACGGGGCGACGGAGCAGTACCTGCCATGAGTTGCGTCCGGCCCCACCGGATTCGCCGTGGCACGGGTTATCTGCGCCCGCGTCACTCACCGGCGGCAGACACGTCCGAAACTCATATGATCTTCAGAGAAGATATGTGCGTTGTATGAATTCGCCAGTCACCGGCTTGCGTAACAGCGGAGCGGGCGTGCCGCAGTCAGCCGCCTAAGCGCCCGAAATGGGATTGCATGTCACCAAAGAGCGAATTTATGAATTACATGATCTATGTGAATTGAATGTGGAATGTAGATCAGCGCTGCCAGTCCCGGATTGTTTGGCACCAATCACGCGGGGCAAGCATTGCCGGCGTGATCACTCATGCGCTCGAACGGGATTTGCCAGGGACAGGGCGGCGGTTAGCTCAGCGTCGCGCCCCCGCTACAAGCCGTTGTCCGGGTCAAGCGTCTTCCAGCAGATCGGGCGTGACCGCCGATTCGGTGTCCGGGATGCCCTCGATCTTCGCCTTGCGGTCGGCCATCGACAGCAGTCGCCGAATTCGGCCCGCCACAGCGTCTTTCGTCATCGGCGGATCGGCGAGCCGGCCGAGCTCCTCCAGCGACGCCTGCCGGTGCTCGACCCGCAGCTTGCCGGCCGAGGCCAGGTGGTCGGGGACGGTGTCGCCGAGGATCTCGAGTGCGCGTTCCACCCGGGCGGCCGCCGCGACCGCGGCCCGGGCCGAGCGGCGCAGGTTGGCGTCGTCGAAGTTGGCGAGGCGGTTGGCCGTCGCCCGCACCTCGCGGCGCATCCGGCGCTCCTCCCAGATGAGCCGGGTGTCCTGGGCGCCCATCCGGGTCAGCAACGCGCCGATCGCCTCGCCGTCACGCACCACCACCCGGTCGGCGCCGCGGACCTCGCGGGCCTTCGCGCTGACCCCGAGCCGGCGCGCCGCGCCCACCAGCGCCAGGGCGGCCTCCGGGCCGGGGCAGCTGACCTCCAGGGCCGACGACCGTCCCGGCTCGGTCAGCGAACCGTGCGCCAGGAAGGCCCCGCGCCAGGCGGCTTCGGCGTCGGCGACGCTGCCGCCCACGACTTGGGCGGGCAGACCGCGCACCGGCCGGCCGCGGTTGTCGAGCAGTCCGGTCTGGCGGGCCAGCGCCTCACCGTCGTTGGCCACCCGCAGCACGTAGCGGGTGGTCTTGCGAATCCCGCTGGCCGACAACACATGCACGACGGCGTTGTAGCCGTAGAGCTCGAAGATGTCCTTGCGTAGCCGGCGCGCGACGTTGCCGAGGTCCACCTCGGCCTCCACCACCACGCGACCGCCGACGATGTGCAACCCGCCGGCGAACCTGAGCAGCGACGTGACCTCCGCCCGGCGCGCGCTGACCGACTTCACGACCAGGCGGCTGAGCTCGTCCTTGACTTCGGTCGTCATCGCCACGCGTCGTCACCCCTTGGTCCGCTGCCAGCCGGTCCGCTCCCACCGGTCTGTGGACTTGCACTGTCGACCCGAATATCCGCGGTGGCCGTGACCGGAGGCGCTCCCGGAGCCTTGTGGGCCGTCCGGACCCCGTCCAGGGCCGCCGCGAGTTTGCCCGGATCATGTAAAGGTGTACCAGGTCTGGCCACATCGGCGAAGTGGACCTCGGCTTGAAGCAGCATCGCGGTGCGGCGCAGGTGCTCCCGCTCCCGCTCGCCGGGCACCCGTTCGGCGTCGATGATGATGTCGTGCACGGTGAACCCCGGTGCGTGCTGGGCCAACACGTGCAGATGACGTTCGACGGAGAAGCCCGCCGTCTCCCCCGGCTCGGCCACCAGATTGAGCACCAGCGCCCGACGGGCCGTGGTCGCCCGCAGCGCCGCAGCCAGGCCCGGCACCAGGACATGCGGGATCACGCTGGTGAACCACGAGCCGGGACCCAGCACCACCAGGTCGGCGGCCATGATGGCGTCGACGGCCTGCCGGGTCGCCGGCGGGTCGGACGGGAGCAGCCGCACCCGGCGCACCTTGCCCGGGGTGGTGGCGATCGCCACCTGGCCGCGAATGAGCCGGAACATCCGCGGATCGGTCTCCAGGCCGGAGACGTCGGCCTCGATCTGCAACGCGATCGGGCACATCGGCAGGACGCGGCCCTTGACGCCCAGGATGCGGCCGAGCTCGTCGAGGGCGGCCACCGGATCGGCCAGCACCTCGGACAGCCCGGCGAGCAGCAGGTTGCCGATCGGGTGCCCGGCCAACGCCCCGTTGCCGCCGAATCGGTGTTGCAGGATGGTCGCCCACAGCCGCCCGTGGGGGCTGTCAGATGCCAGGGCCGCCAACGCCATTCGCAGGTCGCCCGGTGGCACCACATCCAATTCGCTACGCAGCCGCCCCGACGAACCGCCGTCGTCCGCGACGGTCACCACGGCGGTCACGTGTGGGGTGAGCCGGCGGGCCGCGGACAGCGTCGCGTACAGGCCGTGGCCGCCGCCCAGGGCGACGATGCCGTGATTCGTCGGCCCGCTCATTCGCGGCCCAGATCCCGGTGCAGCACCCGCACCGACAGTTGAGGATTGGCCTTCAGCAGCCCCATCAGCGCCTCGGCGATCGCGACACTGCGATGCTTGCCGCCGGTGCAGCCGATCGCCACCGTCATGTAGCGCTTGCCCTCCCGGCGGTAGCCGTCGACGACCAGGGACAGCAACCGGTGGTAGGCGTCGAGGAAGTCCGCGGCCCCGGGCTGACTCAAAACGTACTCGCTCACCGCGGGGTCCTGCCCGGTGAGCGGGCGCAGCTCGTCGACCCAGTGCGGGTTGGGCAGGAAACGTACGTCCATCACCATGTCGGCGTCCATCGGCAGGCCGTACTTGAAGCCAAACGATTCGACGGTGACGCTGATCGACGTGCCGGCGTCGCCGCCGAACGCGCGCTCGATGCTCTCCCGCAACCCGCGCACGGACAGGGTCGACGTGTCGATGATCAGATCGGCCGTGGCGCGCACCTGGGCCAGCATCCGGCGCTCGGCGGCGATGCCCTCCGCCAGGGTCGCCTCGCCCTGCAACGGGTGGCTGCGGCGGTTCTGCTCGTAGCGGCGCACCAGCATGTCGTCGGAGGCCTCCATGAACACCACGCGCGGGGTGATGTTGCGGGTGGCCAACTCGTTGCGCACCTCGTCGAGGTCGCCGGTGAAGCCGCGCGACCGCACGTCCATCACCACCGCCAACCGGGTGATCCGAGATCCTGCGTCCATGCCGAAGTCCACCATCCGCGTGATCAGCTGGGGCGGCAGGTTGTCGGCCACGTACCAGCCCAGGTCCTCGAGCACCTTGGCCGCGGTACCCCGCCCGGCGCCCGACAATCCGGTCACCAGAACGACGTCGATGCCGGCCCCGCCTTCGGGGCGGGCCTCCACCGGGTGGCCCTCGGCCACTTCACCCGTCATTCGGCTTCTCCGGGCTGCTCCGGTCGCAGCGCCTCCAGAACGGCGGTGGCGGTGGCCACACCGATTCCGGGAACGGCCGTGATCTGGTCGACGGTGGCCTCCTTGAGGCGGGCTATGGATCCGAAATGGGTTACCAGCGCCTTGCGGCGATGTTCCCCCAATCCTGGCACCGAATCCAGCGCTGAGGCGGTCATTCGCTTAGATCGCTTGCTGCGATGGTAGGTGATGGCGAACCGATGCGCCTCGTCGCGAATTCGTTGCAGCAGATAAAGCCCTTCGCTGTTGCGCGGCATGATGACGGGGTCCGGCTCGGAGGGCACCCATATCTCTTCCAGGCGCTTGGCCAGGCCGATCACCGCGACATCGGTGATGCCGAGGTCTTCGAGCACGGCGCTGGCCGCGTTGACCTGCGGCGCGCCACCGTCGACGACGTAGAGGTTGGGCGGATAGGCGAATCGGCGCGACTTCCCTTCGGGGGAAAGCATATTCGGGTCGTTCTGTTCGCTGAGGTGTCGCGCGAACCGGCGGCGGGTCACCTCGGCGATCGAGGCGACGTCGTCGGAGCGTCCCTGCCCGGCGGCCTCCCGGATCCCGAAGTGGCGGTAGTCCGACTTGCGTGGCAGGCCGTCCTCGAACACCACCAACGAGCCCACCACGTCGGTGCCCTGCACGTGGCTGATGTCGACGCATTCGATGCGCAGCGGCGCGTCGGCCAGCCCCAGCGCCTCCTGAATGTTCTGCAGCGCAGCAGATCTGGCGTTGAAGTCGCCGGCACGCCTCAGCTTGTGTTGTTGCAGAGCCTCTTTGGCGTTGCGTTGCACCGTCTCGGCCAGCGCCCGTTTGTCACCACGGCGCGGCACCCGCAGCACGACCCGGGAGCCACGCAGGCCGGAGAGCCAGCTGGCCAGTTCATCGGAGTTGGACGGCAGGCAGGGCACCAGCACCTCGCGCGGCACCGGGTTGGCGGCTTCGTCGGCCCCTTGGTTGTCGTGGCCACCCAGTTCGGCCTGCTCCCCGTAGAACTGCGTCAGGAACTGCTCCACCAACTGCTCCTCGCCGGAATCACCGGCCTCCGCGGACTTTTCGACGATCCAGCCGCGCTGGCCGCGCACCCGGCCGCCGCGGACGTGAAACACCTGAACCGCGGCCTCCAACTCGTCGTCGGCGAAGGCGACGACGTCGGCGTCGGTGCCGTCACCGAGCACCACCGCCTGCTTCTCCATCGCGCGCTTGAGCGCCCCCAGGTCGTCCCGCAGCCGCGCGGCGCGCTCGAAGTCGAGTTCGTCGGATGCGGCCTGCATCCGCTGTTCCAGCTCGCGGGCGAAGCGGTCGGTCTTGCCGGACAGGAAGTCGCAGAAGTCGTCCACGATCTGGCGGTGCTGCTCGGCGCTGACCCGCCCGATACAGGGCGCCGAGCATTTGTCGATGTAGCCGAGCAGGCACGGACGGTCGATCTGCTTGTGCCGCTTGAACACACCGGCCGAGCACGTGCGGGCCGGGAAAACGCGGGTGAGCAGGTCCAGCGTCTCCCGGATCGCCCAGGCGTGGGAGTAGGGCCCGAAATAGCGGACCCCCTTGCGGCGCGGACCGCGATAGACCATCAGCCGCGGAAATTCCTCGTTGAGGGTGACGGCCAGCACCGGGTACGACTTGTCGTCGCGGTAGCGGACGTTGAAGCGGGGGTCGAACTCTTTGATCCAGTTGTATTCGAGCTGCAACGCCTCGACTTCGGTGTTGACCACGGTCCACTCGACCTTGGCGGCGGTGGTCACCATCTGCCGGGTGCGCGGATGCAGGCTTGCGATGTCGGCGAAGTAGGACGTCAGCCTGCTGCGCAGGCTCTTGGCCTTCCCGACGTAGATGACTCGCCCGTGCGCGTCCCGGAATCGGTAGACGCCCGGCTCGACCGGGATGGACCCGGGCGGGGGACGGTACGTGGCGGGATCTGGCACTCATCCAGGCTAGTAGCCGCCCAGGACACGCCGGCGCCGCGGGAGCACGGCTCGACGCGGCGAAAACGCCGCCCCCGGTTCGGGCACATCCTGTAACGCATTCGAGCGCTTGTTCGATAGACAAGTAGCCCACCGACCGATCCGCCAATTCCCGAAAAGGCCCAATGACCTCGGATTATGACGACCGGTCGGCGGTGTGGACGGTTTGTTCTGGTTACCAAGGGGGTAGCTGGACGTTACAGTGGGTGGCAATCAATGGAGGGAGTCCACAGATGTTCAAGCGCTCGTTGACCAGGATCGCGATGGGGGTCGGCGGCCTGGCATTGGCGTCGGCCGCCGCAACTGGGGTCGCATCCGCGGCCCCCGACTACGGCCCGATGATCAACACGACCTGCAGCTACGACCAGGCGATGCGGGCGGTGCACGCGGAAAACCCGATGGCCGCTCAGTACCTCGACCAGTCGCCGCCGAACCAGCAGTTCTTGCAGCAGTACCTGGCGTCGTCGCCGGATCAGCGCGTGAACCTGCTGCACGCCATCGAGCACAACCAGGGCGCGCAGCAGGCTTTGCCGATCTTCCAGCAGATGATGACCGACTGTAAGAACTTCTGACCCGCTCACCTGAAGGGAGCTATCCGTGCCGGCACGGATAGCTCCCTTCAGTGCGTAGGAAGGTCCGGCCGGTACCGCGCCAGCAGCGACCGCACGGTGTCCATGGCGTTGACCGCGCGTTCCTTGTCGACGGCCTGGATGGCCATCACGGGAATGTATTCGTCGTCGGGTAGATCGACGCGCGCCCACCGGTTGCCCACCGGGAACGAGACGCCGGCGACGTCCGGCCACTCGATGAGCTTGTCGCCCAACAGGTTACGCACGGAGATTCCCGCCGGCCCGATCCGCAGCCGCGGCCGGGCGAACAGCAGCACCAGCCCGGCGAGCACCAGGCCGAGCAGGGCCATCGCCACCTGGTCGGTGGTCTGGAACACCACCCCGGTGGATCCGACCTTGAGCAGGAAGCCGATCGCGATGTGCACCGCGGCGATGGTGAACGCGGCGACGTAGACGAATATCGGTGTGCGGTGGGGACGCAACTCGACGTCCCAGCCCTCGCTCGTGGTCACGACCGAGCGCGCAACTCACGCAGCGTCAGCGCCGCGGTCAATGCCGCCCCGGCCGCCTGGGCGCCCTTGTCTTCGACCGATTCCGGAAGCCCGGCGCGATCAAGCGCCTGCTGCTCGGTATTGGTCGTCAGCACCCCGTTGGCGACCGGCGTCGAGGCGTCCAGCGCCACCCGGGTCAAGCCCTGGGTCACGGCGTCGCAGACGTACTCGAAGTGCGGTGTTCCCCCGCGGATCACGACACCCAGGGCGATGACCGCGTCGTGGTTGCGAGCGAGCTCCTGCGCCACCACCGGGAGCTCGATGGCGCCCAGCACGCGGACCACCGTCGGGTTGTCGATGCCCGACTCGGCGGCCACCCGGCGGGCGCCGTCCAGCAGCGCTTCGCAGATCTTGCTGTGCCAGGTGCTGGCCACGATGCCGACGCGCAGGCCGGACGCGTCGAGCGCCGGGATGTCCGGCTCCCCGCTACCGCTCACCTGAGCCGTCCCCCACCAGCGGGAGGCGCCCCCACTGCGTCGTCGCCGGCGGTCACAGAGCGCCGCCGAACTCGCCCGGCAGGTGAACCGATTCGTGGAAGTCGTCGAGACCGGCCAGGTCGTGGCCCATCTTGTCGCGCTTGGTCATCAGGTAGCGGATGTTCTCGGCGTTGGCGCGGACGGGCAGCGGCACCCGCTCGATGATGTGCAGGCCGTAGCCGTCCAGCCCGACGCGCTTGGCCGGATTGTTGGTCAGCAGCCGCATCGAGCGCACCCCGAGGTCGACCAGGATCTGCGCCCCGATTCCGTAATCCCTTGCGTCAGCCGGCAATCCGAGTTTGAGATTGGCGTCGACGGTGTCCTCGCCGGCGTCCTGCAGCTGGTAGGCCTGCAGCTTGTGCATCAGGCCGATGCCGCGGCCCTCGTGGCCGCGCATGTACAGCACGATGCCTCGCCCCTCCCGCGCGACCATCGCCATCGCGGCGTCCAGTTGGGGCCCACAATCGCAGCGCCGGGAGCCGAACACGTCACCGGTCAGGCACTCGGAGTGCACGCGCACCAAGACGTCGTCGCCGTCGGCGTTCGGCCCGGCGATCTCGCCGCGCACCAGCGCGACGTGTTCGACGTCCTCGTAGATGCTGGCGTAGCCGATGGCACGAAACTCGCCGTGCCGGGTCGGTATGCGGGCCTCGGCGATCCGCTCGATGTGCTTCTCGTGCTTGCGTCGCCACTCGATGAGGTCGGCGATGGTGATCAGTGCGAGGTCGTGCTCGTCGGCGAAGACCCGCAGCTCATCGGTCTGCGCCATCGAGCCTTCGTCCTTTTGGCTGACGATCTCGCAGATCGCGCCGGCCGGCTGCAACCCGGCCATCCGGGCCAGGTCGACGGCGGCCTCGGTGTGCCCGGGCCGGCGCAGCACGCCGCCGTCCTTGGCGCGCAACGGAACCACGTGCCCCGGGCGGGTGAAATCGTTGGCGACGCTGGCGGGGTCGGCCAGCAGCCGCATGGTGGTGGCCCGATCGGAGGCCGAGATTCCGGTGCCCACACCGTTTTTCGCGTCGACGGTGACGGTGTAGGCGGTCCCGTGCTTGTCCTGGTTCACCGCGTACATGGGCAGCAGACCCAGCCGGTCGCAGATCGCGCCGTCCAGCGGCACGCAGAGGTAGCCCGAGGTGTAGCGGACCATGAACGCCACCATCTCCGGCGTCGCCTTCTCGGCGGCGAAGATCAGATCGCCTTCGTTCTCACGATCCTCGTCATCGATGACGACCACGGCCTTACCGGCCGCAATGTCGGCAACCGCCCTCTCGACGGAGTCCAACCTCGTCATCGTCGCTACCTTGCTGTCTCAGGGGTCCGCAGGAAGAGCCCAAGTCTCGCATTCAGTATGAACCACCGGGCGAGGCCGGTTATTGCGATGCTGTTCACAGGGACGCGCGGGCGCGGGCGACCCCGGGAGGTTGTGCCCCTATACATTCGTCGCGGCCCGCACTGCATCATCGGCCTGAACCGCGGGCAAAAGCGCCCACGCCCGCGGTCGCCGGCCCCGGGTGGGCTCCAGCAATACGCCGACTGCGGCGAAACGGCTCCCTATTCGCGGCCAGCAATCTACTCTGACCGGCATGAGCATCACAGTGAGACTGGCGGTACCGGTCGTGACCTCGATATTCGCGGCCGGACTTGGAGCGGGCATCGCCTGCCCGCAACGGGCCACGGCCGACGCGTGCGCCGACGTCGGCGGTCGGCACGTGAGCGTCGGTGGCTGCACCGACCCGGGGCGCTGGGGTAACTGGGTGCTGCCTGCCGGTGCGATGACGGTCCCGCCGCCCGACGCACCACCGCCGTGCTACACCCCGTCCGGCGAGCCGTACTGGACGCCGCCGGGCGAGCCCTGCTGACCCGAGGCGGCAGGCTTATCGCGCGGTGAGCAACCGCTCTACGTACTTCGCGATCACGTCGACTTCCAGGTTCACCTGCGTCCCGACCGGGGCGCGACCCAACGTGGTCAGCTCCCGGGTGGTGGGGATCAGCGAAACCTCGAACCAGTCGGGGCCGAGCCCGGAGACCGTCAGGGAGATGCCGTCGACGGTGATCGATCCCTTCTCGACGACGTAGCGCGCCACCGCCGCGGGGACCTCGATCCGCACCACTTCCCAGTGCTCGGACGGCGACCGGCTGACCACCTGACCCGTCCCGTCCACGTGCCCCTGCACGATGTGCCCACCGAGCCGGCTGTTCACCGCCGCGGCACGCTCCAGGTTGACCGGGCTGCCGACCTCCAGGGCGCCCAGGTTCGACCGGGTGAGGGTTTCGGCCATCACGTCGGCGGTGAACTGGCCGTCGGGCAGCAGCTCCGCGACGGTCAGGCAGACGCCGTTGACGGCGATCGAGTCGCCATGCCCGGCGTCCGAGGTGACGACGGGTCCGCGGATGGTGAGCCGCGCGGCGTCGGCCAGCATGTCGCGGCCCGTCACCTCTCCGAGTTCCTCGACAATTCCGGTGAACATGCCATCAGGTTAATCGGACGCCCAAACGCGGCGGTCGCGCTGGTGAGCAGCCCCAAACCGGCGTCGCCGGGCGGGCACCGGGCCCCCGCGTCTCCAAAGCCGGCCGGCGGCACCCTCTACGATGCAAGGTATGCAGACCCGCCGCCGTCTATCGGCCGTCATCGCATCCCTGACCCTCGCCACCGCCTTGATCGCCGGCTGTTCATCGGGTTCAAAGCAGAGCGGCGCCCCGCTGCCCGACGCCACGACCCTGGTCAAGCAGTCGGCCGACGCCACCAAGGCCGTCAAGAGCGTGCACCTGGTCCTGTCGATCCAAGGCAAGATCCAGGGGCTGCCCATCAAGACGCTCACCGGTGACCTCACCACGGCGCCGGCCACCGCCGCCAAGGGCAACGCCACCATCACCCTGGGTGGATCCGACATCGACGCCAACTTCGTGGTCGTCGACGGCACCCTGTACGCCACCCTGACGCCGAACAAGTGGAGCGACTTCGGCAAGGCTTCCGACATCTACGACGTGTCGGTGCTGCTGAACCCGGACACCGGGCTGGGCAACGCGCTGGCCAACTTCAGCAACGCCAAGGCCGAGGGCCGCGAGACCATCAACGGGCAGAGCACCATTCGGGTCAGCGGCAACGTGTCGGCGGACGCGGTGAACAAGATCATGCCGCAGTTCAACGCGACGCAGCCGGTGCCCAGCACGGTGTGGATCCAGGAGAGCGGCGACCACCAGCTGGTGCAGGCGAACATGCAGAAGAGTTCGGGCAATTCCGTTCAGGTCACCCTGTCGAACTGGGGTGAGCAGGTCCAGGTCACCAAGCCCCCGGTGAGTTCATGAGTTCGCAGACCGGACGCCGCGTCGCGATCAGCGCCGGCAGTCTGGCGGTGCTGCTGGGCGCGCTGGACGCCTATGTCGTCGTGACGATCATGCGCGACATCATGAGCGACGTTCACATCCCCATCAACCAGCTGCAGCGCATCACCTGGATCATCACGATGTACCTGCTGGGCTACATCGCCGCCATGCCGCTGCTGGGCCGGGCCTCGGACCGGTTCGGCCGCAAGCTGGTGCTGCAGGTCAGCCTGGCCCTGTTCATGGTGGGCTCGGTGGTGACCGCCCTCGCCGGGCACTGGGGCGATTTCCACCTGCTGATCGCCGGCCGCACCATCCAGGGTGTGGCCAGCGGCGCGCTGCTTCCGGTCACCCTCGCCCTGGGCGCCGACCTGTGGGCGCAGCGCAACCGCGCCGGCGTGCTGGGCGGCATCGGCGCCGCGCAGGAGCTCGGCAGCGTGCTGGGCCCGCTGTACGGGATCTTCATCGTGTACCTGTTCCACGACTGGCGCTACGTGTTCTGGATCAACGTGCCGCTCACCCTGATCGCGATGGCGATGATCCAATTCAGCCTCCCGTCGCACGAGAAGGTCGAGAACCCCGAGCGGGTCGACCTGGTCGGCGGAGTGCTGCTCGCGGTCGCCCTGGGCCTGGCCGTCATCGGCCTGTACAACCCGCAACCCGACGGCAAGCAGATCCTGCCGAGCTACGGGCTCCCGCTGGTCATCGGGGCGGTCGTCGTCGCGGTGCTGTTTTTGCTCTGGGAACGGTTCTCGCGCACCCGGCTGATCGAGCCGGCGGGGGTGCACTTCCGCCCCTTCCTGGCCGCGCTGGGCGCATCGTTGGCCGCAGGTGCGGCGCTGATGGTGACGCTGGTCGACGTGGAGCTGTTCGGCCAGGGCGTGCTGCAGATGGACCAGACGCAGGCCGCCGGCTTGTTGTTGTGGTTCTTGATCGCGCTGCCGATCGGGGCCGTGCTGGGCGGCTGGATCGCCACCCGCGTGGGCGACCGGGTGATGACGTTCATCGGGCTGCTGATCGCGGCCTACGGTTACTGGCTGATCCACTACTGGCGCCAGGACGTATTGAGCCAGAAGCACGACATCTTCGGGGTGTTCAGCGTTCCCGTGTTGCACGCCGACCTTCTGGTCGCCGGCATCGGCCTGGGCCTGGTGATCGGGCCCCTGACGTCCGCGGCGCTGCGGGTCGTGCCGTCGGCACAGCACGGCATCGCCTCGGCGGCCGTGGTGGTGGCCCGGATGACCGGCATGCTGATCGGGGTCGCGGCGCTCAGCGCGTGGGGCCTCTACCGGTTCAACCAGATCGTCGCGGGGCTGACCGCTGCGATACCGCCCAACGCCTCCCTGCTGGAGCGGATCGCCGCGCAGGGGACGATGTACCTCAAGGCGTTCGCGATGATGTACGGCGACATCTTCAGCGCCACCGTGGTCATCTGCATCGTGGGAGCGCTGCTCGGCCTGTTGATCGGCGGTCGCAAAGAACACGCCGAGGAGCCGGAAACCGTTGAGCCGCAAGCGGTTTCGTTGGGCGAGCGCTAGCGCTAGGCGCTTCCGATCGTCGCCGGCGGACCGGTAGCACACCCGACAGGGTGGCCGGCGCCGGCGCTTGGGTCCCGCACGGTGGCCCCGGGTCTCCTATTCTGGCTGCGTGCCGTGGCGCATTGATCCTCAACCGTCAGCCGAACGGTTGCACGCGATCGGCTGCACCGCCTTCCTTGCGATGCTCGGCTTGTACGCCGCGGCCGGAGCGCGCGCTGGAACCACCGGCCGCGACACCACCCTGAATTGGGTGCTCGGCGCGGCCGCGTTGCTGGCGGCGTTCGTCGCGCTGACGGGCCGGCTCCGCGGTTGGCAAGGCCGGCGCGGATTGCTGGTGGGATGGCCGGTGGCGTCGCTTGTCGTCACCCTCCTCGCCGGAGCCATCGAACCGGCCGCCACGCGCGACTTCCCCGGCACGATCACGATCACCTTCGCCTACCTCGGCCTCACCGGTCGGCGGTGGCGCTCACTGGCCCTGCTCCCGCTCGGCGCCGCGGCGTTCGTGGTGGCCTGCGTGAAACCGCTTCCCGCCTCGACGCTGACCGTGGTGCTGGCCGCGACCATGTGGGTCCTCGTCGCGGAGGTGCCGGCCTGGCTCATCGACCGGCTCGTGCAGCAGAGCCTGTTGCTGCGCGACATCGCGCAGACCGACGCGTTGACCCAATTGCTGAACCGGACCACCCTGGCACACCGGCTGTCGCAACACGCCGGCCGGTGCGCCGTGGTGCTCGCCGATCTCGACAACTTCAAGCGCTACAACGACCGTCACGGCCACGAGGCCGGCGATGAAGTTCTGGTCGCCTTCGCCGACGCGCTGCGCCGGTCGGCCCGCAAGAATGACGTCGCCTTCCGCATCGGCGGCGACGAATTCCTCCTCCTGCTGATCGATGCCGATGCTCCCGAGGCCGGGCGGATCCTCGATCGGCTCCGCCGCCGGTGGGCCGAGGTCGGCGCGCCGGTCGACTTCAGCGCAGGCATTGCCGCCGGCGAGCGCGACGTCATGCGTCTTGCCGACGCAGACATGTATGCCGACAAGCGTGCGCGCGGCCTAACCGGCAAGGACCCGATGCAAGGCGATTCGGCCGGTCACCGCTAATCGACGCGTGGAACCAGGCTGAGCACGAGATCCGGCCCGAGCCGGTCCACTCCGTCGAAATGCCAGCGCAACGCCCGCGCGATGGTGGGCACCCCGACGTCGTCGACGACGGAGATCGGGCCGCCCAGCAGCGTCGGCGCGACGTACGCCAGGATGCGGTTGACCGCCCCCGCCCGCAGGAACGCGCCCGCGAGGGTGGGACCGCCCTCCAGCAGGACGTCGGTGCGGTCCGACAACGCCTTGATCACCTCCATGGGGTCGTGCGTGCGAATCACCATGGTCCGCGAGTCGTCGTTGAGAACCTTTGCCTCCGAAGGTATTTCGCGCATTCCCACCACCACGCGCAGCGGTTGCCGGTCGGCCAGCGAGCCGTCGGGCAACCGGGCGGTCAGCGCCGGATCGTCGGCAAGCACGGTGCCCGTGCCGACCACGATCGCGTCGGCCGCCGCGCGGCGGCGATGCAGGTCCAGCCGCGAGGCCTCGCTGGAAATCCATTGGCTGGTGCCATCGGCGGCCGCGCTGCGGCCGTCGACGCTGCCGGCGTACTTCCAGGTGACGTGCGGCAGCCCGGTCCGCTGCTTGTGCAGCCACTCCCGCAAGGGCCCGCCGGCCACCTCGTCGCCCAGCACCCCGGCCGTCACCCGCACGCCGGCCTCCGTCAGCCGGGCCGCGCCACCGGCGGCGTCCGGGTTCGGGTCGGCGACGGCGTAAACCACCGCCGCGAGCTCGGCGGCCAGGAGGGCGTTCACGCACGGCGGGGTCTTGCCGTAGTGGTTGCAAGGCTCGAGGGTGACCACCGCGGTTCCACCGGCCGCCAGGTCGCCGGCCCGCCGCAACGCCAACACCTCCGCGTGGTCGCCGCCGGCGGGTTCGGTGCCACCGACGCCGACGACCACGCCCGCGGAGTCCAGGATGACCGCACCCACGGGCGGGTTCGGATAGGTGGTGCCCTTGACGTGGTTGGACTGCTCGATCGCCAGGCGCATGGCCGCGTCGAGGCCGCCCGCGGGCTGGTTCATCGGCGCAGGTGCGGTGAGGCGGCGGCGGCCTGCCTCCGCAGCGCCTCGATGGCGGCCTCCGGGTCCTCCGCGCCGTAAACGGCCGACCCGGCGACGAAGCAGTCGACGCCGGCCTCGGCGGCCTGCTCGATGGTGTCGTCGTTGATGCCGCCGTCGATCTCGACCAGGATCGTCAGCTCCCCGGCGTCGATCAGCTTGCGCGCGGTGCGCACCTTGCTCAGCACGTCGGGGATGAAGCTTTGGCCGCCGAAGCCGGGTTCGACCGACATGATCAGCAGCGTGTCGAACTGCGGCAGGATCTCCAGGTACGGCTCGAGCGGGGTGCCCGGCTTGACGCTGATACCGGCCTTGGCGCCCGCGGCGCGGATATCGCGCGCCACGCCGACCGGGTTGTCGGTGGCCTCGGCGTGGAACGTCACGTTGTAGGCGCCGGCCTCGGCGTAGCCGGGCGCCCACCGGTCGGGGTCCTCGATCATCAGATGGCAGTCCATCGGGATGTTCGTGGTGGCCAGCAGGCTTTCGACCACCGGCAGGCCGATGGTCAGGTTCGGCACGAAGTGGTTGTCCATCACGTCGACGTGCAGCCAGTCGGCGCCCACGACGGCGGCGGCCTCGTCGGCTAGCCGCGCGAAATCGGCGGACAGGATGGACGGCGCGATCAGCGGCCTACCGGTGTTGCCAGACATGTGCGCCAGACTACTGAGCGCCGCCGGCGGCTTCACGCCGGCAAGCCGCGCCGTTCCCCGCCCGCGCCCGATTGCCCGGGCGCTCGCCGCGGCCCTACCCCGCTTCTCGGCGCAGCGCGGCCGCGAACATCGCATCGGTGCCGTGTCGATGCGGCCAGAGCTGGACGTGCGGCCCATCCCCCAGCCCGGTGACCGGCTCGAAGAGCGGCCGAGTGTCCAACGCGGACACCGGATGCCGGCGCAGCGCGTCGGCCACCACGCCGACGGTCTCGGCGAGATGCGGCGAGCAGGTCGCGTAGAGCACCACACCGCCCGGCCGGGTCAGCTCGATCGCGGCGCCCAGCAGCTCGCGCTGCAATTTGGTGAGCGCGGGCACGTCGCCCGGCTGGCGTCGCCACCGGGCCTCGGGCCGGCGCCGCAGCGCGCCCAGCCCGGTGCACGGCGCGTCGACGAGAACCCGGTCGAACTTCGGCTCGAGTCCGCTTTGCCGCCCGTCCACCCGCAGCACGTCGACCGGGAGGCCGCGGGTGTTCTGCACAACCAGGTCGGCGCGGCGGGGCGCGGGCTCCACGGCCGTGACGCGGGCCCCGGACTCCGAGCCCAGCGCGGCCAGCAGCGCGGTCTTGCCGCCCGGTCCGGCACACAGGTCCAGCCACCGCCCCGCATCGCCCTCGACCGGCGCCAAGGTCAGCGCCCGCGCGACCAGCTGGCTGCCCTCGTCCTGGACCAGCGCGGCGCCATCGCGTACCTGGGCCAGCCGACCCGGGTCGCCGCCCGGCAGGTACACCGCGTAGGGCGAATACCGGCCGACCGTGCCGCCGACGGCGTCGGCCAGCTCGGCGGCGCTCAGCACACCGGGGCGGGCCGCCAGGTGCACCTGCGGGCGGTCGTCGTCGCTGGCCAGCACCGCGTCGAGCTCGGCCGCGGCCGGCCCCAGCGCATCGGCGAAGGCCTGCGCGATCCAGCGCGGGTGCGCGTGCACGAAGGCGGCATGACCGACCGGATCGCGCGCCGAATCGGGCGCCAGCTCCTCGACCCAGGACTTCTCGTCCCGGGCGGCGACGGCGCGCAGTACGCCGTTGACGAAACCCGCTCGCGCCGAATCGAATTCGATCCCCGCCTGTTCCACCGTCGTCGAGACCGCGGCGTAGGTGTCGACCCTGGTGCGCAGCAACTGGTAGGTGCCCAACCGCAGCAGATCGAGCAGCACCGGGTCGATGGTGTCCGGCGACCGGTTGGCGGCGGCCCCGATGACCGCGTCGAGCAGGCCCCGGGTGCGGCAGGTGCCGTAGGTCAGTTCGGTGGCGAACGCGGCGTCGCGGCCGCCGATTCCGCGTTCGCGCAGCAGGGCGGGCAGGGCCAGGTTCGCGTAGGCGTCGCGCTCGCTGACCGCCCGCAGCACGTCGAACGCGGCGGCGCGTGCCGGGTCGAACGGCCGCCGCCGCCTGCCGCGCCCGCGGTCGGTGGGCCGCGGCGGGCTCATGTCGCCCGCGCCGCGGAGTCGAGACGCGCTCCCCGGGCCCAGTCGACCGCGCTCATGAGCTTCTTGCCGGGTGGTTGAATCTGGCCCAGCCGCACCGCCTGCGAGCCGGTGCCGATCCACACGTTCTTGCGGTCGACGTGAATAGCGCCGGGCGCCAACGGTTCTGGGGCATCGGCGTCGATACTCACCGGGCCGAGCTTGATGCGCAGGTCGCCGATCAGCGTCCAGGCGCCCGGATTGGGTGTGACCGAGCGGATCCGGCGCTCCACGACCGGCGCCGGCAGGTCCCAGCGCACGCGGGCCTGCTCGACGGTGATCTTCGGCGCGATGCTGACCCCGTCGGCGGGTTGCGGTCGCGGCGTCAACGTCCGGTCTTCGATGCCGTCCATGGTGGTCGACAGCAGCGCCGCGCCCGAAACGGCCAGTCGCCCAAGCAGTTCCCCGGCGGTGTCGGTCGGCCGGATCGTCTCGGTGACGACGCCGTAGACGGGCCCGGAGTCCAGGCTGGGCTCGATCTGAAAGGTCGTCGCGCCGGTGACGGTGTCCCCGGCCGCGATCGCCGCCTGCACCGGCGCCGCCCCGCGCCAGGCTGGTAGCAGCGAGAAGTGCAGGTTGATCCATCCGTGCGGGGGCACGCCGAGCAGGCCGTCGCGCAGCAAGGCGCCGTAGGCCACGACGGCGCAGCAGTCGGGCGCCAGCTCTCGCAGTTCGGCGACGAATTCGTCCGAGTTCGGCCGCGCCGGCCGCAGCAACGGGATGCCCCGGTCGAGCGCTTCGCGGGCCACCGGCGACGGCTGCGGCCGACCGTGTCGGCCGACGGCCGCGTCGGGCCGGGTCAGCACGGCGATCACCTCGTGACGGGGCGAGTCGATGAGGCGGCGCAGCGCGGGCAGCGCGGGTTCGGGGGTGCCGGCGAAGACGAGACGCACCGGCACAGTCTAGAAAGCGGCGCCCGCCACCCACCAAAAACTTGCGCGAGTCGATTATTTCTCATGCATACTGTTTCTAGCGGTTACCATCTGCCGATGTGACCGCACTGCCGTGCTGGTGACAACGGGGTCGAGTGGGCAGCCCTTTTCCTTACCACGAAGGAGGTCTGATGACCCTCGACACGACGATCAGCGACAGCGCCGTGCATCGCACCGTATGGGCGCTGGGAGACTACGCCCTGATGGCCGAGGAAGTGATGGCGCCGTTGGGCCCGGTCCTGGTCAGGGCCACCGGCATCGGCCCCGGCGTCCGCGTGCTCGACGTCGCCGCCGGCTCCGGAAACATCTCGCTGCCCGCGGCCGCCACGGGTGCCACGGTGGTGTCCAGCGACCTCACCCCCGAGCTGCTGCAGCGGTCGCGGGCCCGCGCCGCGGCGCAGGGCCTGACGCTCGACTACCGGGAAGCCAACGCGCACGCGCTGCCCTTCGGCGACGGCGAGTTCGACGTCGTGATGTCCGCGATCGGCGTCCAGTTCGCCCCCGATCAGCAGCGGGCCGCCGACGAGCTGGTCCGGGTCTGCCGGCCGGGCGGGACGATCGGCGTGATCAGTTGGACGCCGGAGGGATTCTTCGGCCGGATGCTCGCCACCATCCGGCCGTACCGCCCCAGCCTGTCGCAGGCCGTGCCGCCCGCCGCGCTGTGGGGGCGCGAGGGCTACGTCACCGGACTGCTGGGCCACCGTGTCGGGCGGGTGACCGCGGTGCGCGGACTGCTCAAAGTGAACCGGTTCGACAGCGCCGAGGCGGTGCACGCCTACTTCAAGAACCACTACGGCCCGACGATCGAGGCCTACACGAACATCGGCCACAACCGCGTGCTGGCCGCCGAGCTGGACGCGCAACTCGTCGAGCTTGCGGAGCAATATCTCGCCTACGGCAGCATGGACTGGGAGTACCTGCTGGTCACCGCCGAGAAGCGGTGACGGCTAAAGGTCGATCTCGGCGTCGAGGTGAACGTCCGGCTCGCCGCCGGCGGCGGTGAAGGCGGTCAGGGCCCGCACCAGCCCGTGGCGCTCCGCCGGCGGCATCTTTTCCACGATGGCCGCGATCTCGGCGCGCCGGTAGGAGGTGACCTGGCGAACGACCTCGCGCCCCCGCTTCGTCAGCGCGGCCAGCAGCTCGCGCCGGGAGGTCGGGTGCGGGAGGCGGTCGATCAGCCCGGCCGCGACCAGCCGGTCGACCATCCGCCCGGTGGCCGACGGCTGCACCCCGAGCAGGCCGGCCAGCGTGGCGAGGTTCACCGGGCCCCGATTGGACAGGATCACCAGCGTCCGGAACTGCGGAATCGTGATGGTCTCGTCCACCTGCCCGATGGACCGCGCCGAAATGGCGACCAGCAAGCGGGAAGCCGTCAGCAAAGCGTCGGTGATTACGTCCAGCGAATCGTCCGCCGTGGTCACGTTCTCCGCTGCCATCTCGCCCCTTCTTCGGGATCGTCTCCGGCCTATCGGCGGCAGAAGACCAGGAAGTGTAACAACCTTCCAATGTCGTAGTCAGGCATTATTTCCGACGCATACTATCGCCTCGGGCAGGATTTGGCGAGGTCATCCGATGTGCAGCGGATCGATCTGCACCCGGACCGGCTCGTGGGTCTGGCGCGCGGACAACACGCTCACGCCGCGGCGCAGCGCCGCGGCCAGCGCCAGCCCCTGCTCCCGGCGGGCGCGCACCAGCATCCTGGTCACCGGCACGCCGGCCGGGGTCCCCGCCGGCCGGCGGACACCCGCCGGCAAATCCACCGGCCCCAACACGTCGGCGCCCTCCGGTAACCCGGCCTCCTCGAGCAGCGCCGCCACCGCGTCGGCGGCGCCGTCCAGGGCCGCCATGTGCACGCTCGGTGGCAGGCCCACCTCCGTCCGGGCCGCCAGGTCGGCCTCGGCATGACCCACCGGATCCCAGCGGATCAGCGATTGCACCGTGGGAATCGACGATTCGGCCACCGCCAGCACCACCCCGCCGTCGCCGCGGGCACGCACCAGCGCCGCGGCGGACATCCAGCGCCACAGCGCTTCCTCCGCGGCGCGCAGGTCCTGGCGACCCAGCAGCGCCCAGGTGTCCAGCAGCAGCGCCGCCCCGTAACCGCCCGCCGCGGCGGGCTCCGCCCCCGGCGTGGCCACCACCAGCGCCGGGCCCGCGGCCACCTGCGGGACGACGCCCTCGCCCGACGAGGTGACCACCGCGGTGCCGGGAAACGCGCGCCCGAGTTCCTCGGCGGTGCGGCGCGCCCCGACGACCACGGCGCGCACCGCGTCCGACCCGCAGCGCGCGCAGCGCCGCGTCGGCTCAGTCCGCCCGCACCAACGGCAGACCAGCGCCGGGCCGCCCTCCCGCAACGACTCGGCCAGGGAGAGCGGACCCGTGCAGTGCCGGCACCGGGCGATGGTGCGGCAGCGCGCGCAGGCCAGCGACGGGACGTATCCGCGCCGCGGCACCTGCACCAGCACCGGCGCCCCGGCCTCCAGCGACGAGCGGGCGGCGCGCAGCGCGATCGACGGGATGCGCGCGGTCCGCGCGGCCGGGTCGCGTTCGTCGGCGTAGCCGGTGTCGTCGAGGGCGACCACCCGCGGCGTGCGGGCGCGCACCACCGCCCGGGCCGCGACGATGTCGTGCGCCCACCCGCTGCGCACCAACGCCTGCGCCTCGGCGGTGCGCGCGTAGCCCCCGATCAGCGCCGCGCACCGCGCCTGGTGGGCGCGCAGCATCGCCACCTCGCGGGCGTGCGGGTACGGCGCCCGGGGCTCGGCCAGGCTGTCGTCGGCGTCCGCCCACACCATCACCAGACCCAGATCGCTCAGCGGCGCGAAAGCCGCGCTGCGGGTGCCGATCACCAGCCTGGCCTGACCGCGCAACGCTGCCAGCCATCGCCGGTAGCGGGCCGCCGGCCCCAGCCCGGCCGACAGCGCCACCACGCCGCTCTCGTCGATCCGCGCGGCCGCGGCCCGCACCAGCGAGTCCAGGTCGCGCTGGTCGGGCACGATCGCCAGCACCGCCCGACCGGCGCGGACCGTCTGCGCGGCGGCCTCGGCGAACCGGTCCGCCCACGACTCCCCCGGCAGGGCCTGCCAGACGGCCCGCGCAGCGCGGGACTCGGCCAGGGCGTCCAGGAACTGGGCGCCCCGCCCGTAGACCGCCCACGCCGACGGGTCGACCGGCGCGGGTGGCGGCGGCCGCACCGCCGCCGTCGGTTCCCGCTCCACCCGCGCGTGCCGGGGCGGCACCGCCAGGCGCAGGACGTCCGGCCGGGTGCCGGCGTAGCGCGCCGCCACCGCGTCGACCAGCCGGCGGATCTCGGCTGTCAGCACCGGTTCGGCCGAGACGACGCGGTCCAGGTAACCGAGCTTGCCCTGATGGTCGGTGTCGTTGCGGCGCTCCAGCACGAACGCGTCGACCAGCCGGCCGTGAAACCGCACCCGCACCCGCACCCCCGGCTGGGCGTCGTCGGACTGCTCGGCCGACACCAGGTAATCGAACTCGCGGTCCAGGTGCGGCACCGAGAGCATCGGCAGCACCCGGGCAATGGGCTCGACCTGAACGGGTGTGCGCGCGCTGCCGCTCAAGGCGCTCTCATGGCCCGGCTGGTGCTCAACCCCGTACCGTCCGGGTCAGCTTTCGGCCGGTTCCGGGGTGCCGGCGTCGGCCGGCGCCTCACGACCGAAGAAGAACCCCGCGGTCATCAGGATCAGCGCCGCGGCGTACGACCACCAGATCGGCACTGCCAGCGCCTCGTTGCCGAGGATGAAGCGGCCGATGGCGATCAGCGAATCCGACGCCGCGAAACACACCGCCCCCACCGCCGTCCAGATCGTCGGCAGCTTCGCCACCAGAGCGGCGCACACCATCGCGGTCAGCACCAGAATGTACGCCGCCACCGGGAGCGTCAGCTTGCCCAGGTGCGGCCAGAACCAGGCCAGCAGCGCGACGGTGGCCACACACATCGCGACCACGGCGGCGATGCGCAACCGCGACGGGCGCCTGGCGGCCAGGGGCAGCAGCGCGCCCAGGAAACACAAGTGCGCCAACAGGAATGCGCCAAGGCCCACGACGAACGACTGGGCCCACCACGGGATCGCCAGCGACCAGTCACCGACGGCCGACAGCAGCAGCGCCGGCATCAGCCACCGCCGCTCACGCACGACGGCGTGGCCCGCCGCGGCGGCGGTCAGCAACAGCGCCATCGAGGCCTTGAACAGCGGCTGCGCCACCCAGTGCCCGGTCAGCTCGGCCCCCGGCTCCGAACCCAGCGCCAACACCGTCAGGTACACGCCGTAACCGAGGGCCGCCCAGCCGGCCAGCACCCAGCCGCCGAACACCAGCCGAGGTGCGTACGGTACGTCCATGCCCAGCTTGGACAACACAGCCGACGAAAAGCCCGCTATCGACCCCATCCTGCAGAAGGTACTGGATGCGGTTCCGTTCCGGCTATCCACCGAGGACGGCGTCGACGCGGCGCGGCAACGGTTCCGCGACCTGCCCCGCCGGCCGCTGCACCCCGAGCTGCGCGTCGAGGACCGCGCCATCCCCGGTCCAGGAGGGTCGGTCGGCGTCCGGATCTATTGGCCGCCAATCGAATCCGAGAGCGCCACCCCGCCCGTCGTGCTGTATTTCCACGGCGGCGGATTCGTGGTGGGCGACCTCGACAGCTACGACGGCACGGCCCGCCAGCACGCGGTCGGCGCCGACGCCATCGTGGTCTCCGTCGACTACCGGCTGGCGCCGGAGCACCCCTACCCCGCCGCGATCGAAGACGCCTGGGCCGCAACGCTTTGGGTCGCCGAGAACGCCGCCGGGCTGGGCGGTGACCCGAACCGGATGGGCGTGGCCGGGGATTCGGCCGGTGGCACGATCAGCGCGGTGATGGCCCATCGGGCGCGGGACCACGGCGCACCGGCCATCGCGTTTCAGCTGCTGTGGTACCCGTCGACGATGTGGGACGCGTCGCTGCCGTCCTTCACCGAGAACGCCGGCGCGCCGATCCTCGACGTCAAGGCCGTCGCCGAGTTCTCGCGTTGGTACGCGGGCGAAGTCGACCTGTCCGCCCCGCCGCCGGGCATGGCGCCCGGGCGGGCCGGCGACGTGTCCAACCTGCCGCCCGCCTACATCGCCGTCGCGGGTCACGACCCGCTGCGCGACGACGGCATCCGGTACGGCGAACGCCTTGCCGCCGCCGGCGTGACCGTCGAGGTGCACAACGCCGAGACGCTGGTGCACGGTTACCTCGGCTACGGCGGCGTGGTGCCCGCGGCCACCGCCGCGATGGAACGCGGGCTGACGGCCCTGCGAACGGGGCTACGCCGCTGAAGCCGGAGCGTACGGTGAATCCATGACGGAGCCCACCTTCGCCCGACCGGGGATCGACCCGACGTTCAAGGCGTTGCTCGACGCCTTCCCGATGACCTTCACCGCAGCCGACGGCGTGGAGACCGCGCGCTCGCGGCTGCGAATGCTCAAGGTGCCACCCGAGATGCTGCCCGACCTGCGCGTCGAGGAGCGCACGATCGGACATGGCGACGTCAGCGACGTCGGAGTGCGGATCTACTGGCCGCCCCTGGAACCCGAAGAGCCGCTGCCCGTCGTCGTCTTCTACCACGGCGGCGGCTTCTGCCTCGGTGACCTCGACACCCACGACCCCCTGGCCCGCGCGCACGCCGTCGGCGCCGAGGCCATCGTGGTGTCCGTGGACTACCGGCTCGCCCCCGAGCACCCGTTCCCGGCCGGCGTGCACGACTCCTGGGCGGCGCTGCAGTGGGTCGCCGAGAACGCCGCGGAACTGGGCGGTGACCCCGGCCGGATCGCCGTCGCCGGCGACTCGGCCGGCGGCAACCTGGCCGCCGTGATGGCGCACCTGGCCACCGCGAACGCCGGGCCGGAGCTGAGCTTCCAGCTGCTCTGGTACCCGGTCGTCACCGCCGACCTGTCGCTGCCGTCCTACACCGACAACGCCAACGCGCCCATCCTGGACCGCGACGTGATCGACGCCTTCCTGGCGTGGTATCTGCCCGACATCGACATCAGCGACCCGACGGTGCTGCCCACCACCCTGGCCCCGGCGAACGCGACGGACCTGTCCGGGTTGCCGCCCGCCTACATCGCGACCGCCGAACACGATCCGCTGCGCGACGACGGGGCCCGCTACGCCGAGCTGCTCGACGCCGCCGGCGTGCCCGCGGAATTGAGCAACGAGCCCAACCTGGTGCACGGCTACGCGAGCTTCGCCCTGGTGATCCCCGCGGCCTCCGCTGCCACCGACCGCGGGCTGGCCGCGCTGAAGAAGGCGCTACACCCCTAGGCGGTCACGATGAGCAGCACTCCCGACTACCACACGCTGATCGTCGGCGCCGGCTTCTCCGGGATCGGCGCCGCCATCAAGCTCGACAACGCCGGGCTGTCCGACTACCTCGTCGTCGAGGCGGGCGACGGGGTCGGCGGGACGTGGCACTGGAACACGTATCCCGGTATCGCCGTGGACATCCCGTCGTTCTCCTACCAGTTCTCCTTCGAGCAGAGCCCGGACTGGTCGCGGACCTACGCGCGGGGCCGCGAACTCAAGGCCTACGCCGAACACTGCGTCGACAAGTACGGCATCCGATCGCGAATCCGGTTGAACACCAAGGTGCAATCCGCCGAGTTCGACGACGAGCGGTCCCTGTGGCGGGTGCAGACCGACCCCGGCGGAACCGTCACCGCCCGCTTCCTGATCAGCGCGTGCGGCGTGCTCACCGTGCCCAACCTGCCCGACATCGACGGCGTCGACAGCTTCGGCGGTGTCACGATGCACACCGCGCGCTGGGATCACGACCAGGATCTGAGCGGCAAGCGCGTCGCGATCATCGGCACCGGCGCCTCGGCCGTCCAGGTCATTCCCGAAATCGCGCCGATTGTCAAGCAGCTCACCGTTTTCCAGCGCACCCCGATCTGGTGCTTCCCCAAGCTGGACGTCGCGCTGCCGGCCCCGGCCCGCTGGGCGATGCGGATCCCGGGCGGCAAGATCGTGCAGCGGCTGCTCAGCCAGGCCTTCGTCGAAGTCACCTTCCCGATCTCCGCGCACTACTTCACGGTGGTGCCGCTGGCCAAGAGGATGGAGTCGGCGGGGCTGGCCTACCTACGCAAACAGGTGCACGACCCCACGGTGCGCGACCAACTCACCCCGCGCTACGCGGTCGGCTGCAAGCGCCCCGGCTTCCACAACGAGTACCTGGCCACGTTCAACCGCGACAACGTGCGACTGGTCACCGAGCCGATCGACAAGATCACGCCCACGGCGGTGGCCAGCACCGACGGCGAAGCCCATGAGATAGACGTGCTGATCCTGGCCACCGGTTTCAAGGTGATGGATCCCGACGACGTCCCGACGTTCGCGGTGACCGGCAGCGGCGGCAAGTCGTTGAGCCGGTTCTGGGACGAGCACCGGCTGCAGGCCTACGAGGGCGTGAGCGTGCCCGATTTCCCCAACCTGTTCACGGTTTTCGGCCCGTACGGCTACGTGGGCTCGTCGTATTTCGCGCTGATCGAGACGCAGACCCACCACATCGTGCGGTGCCTGAAACGGGCGCAGCGCGACGGCGCGACGCGCGTGGAGGTCACCGGCGAGGCCAACGACCGGTACTTCGCCGAGATGCTGCGCCGACGGCACCGGCAGATCTTCTGGCAGGACAGCTGCCGACTGGCGAACAGCTACTACTTCGACAAGAACGGCGACGTCCCGCTGCGGCCCACCACCACCGTCGAGGCCTACTGGCGCAGCCGGCGCTTCGACCTCGACGACTACCGATTCACCGGCAGTTCCGCCTAGCGAACGCACCTAAAACCCGGTGCTGGTTGTCACCACCCGGCGCTAGGCTGCACGCGTGGCCAAGGAGTTTCCGCGTCTCGACGAGTCGCTCACCGAGTTCATCAACGATCAGGCCATGTTCTTCGTCGCCACCGCGCCGTCCGAGGGAGGCCGAATCAACCTCTCCCCCAAAGGGTATCGGGACACCTTCGCGGTCATCGACGATCACACCGTGGCCTATCTGGACCTGTTCGGCAGCGGGGTGGAAACGATTGCGCACTTGCGTGACAACGGCCGGATCACCATCATGTTCTGCTCGTTCACCCGCAACTCGCGCATCCTGCGGCTGTTCGGCACCGGACGGGTGGTCCGCCCCGACGACGCCGAGTTCGGCGAATTCGTCGGCAAGTTCGGGAACCCGCACGCGGGCGTGCGCGCCGTCATCGTCGTCGATCTCGAGCGAATCGCCGACGCGTGCGGGTTCGCGGTGCCGTACTACGAGCTCGTCGACGAACGCCCGGTGCTCGACGACTACCACAGCAAGGCGCCCGGCGAGGCCTACGTTCGCCTGGTGGGGCGCAACCGGCGAAGCATCGATGGATTGCCGGCGCTGGACGCCGACCACCCGCTGCCTAGATAGCGCGCTTGAGGTCGTCGACCTTGTCGAGCTGCTCCCACGGCAGTTCGACGTCGGTGCGGCCGAAGTGGCCGTAGGCGGCGGTCTGCGCGTAGATCGGGCGCAGCAGGTCCAGGTCACGGATGATCGCGCCGGGCCGCAGGTCGAACACCTCGGGCACGATCTTCTCGATCTTGACCGGGTCTACCGTCGCGGTGCCGAACGTCTCGATGAACAGGCCGACCGGGGCCGCCTTGCCGATGGCGTAGGCCACCTGCACCTCGACGCGCTCCGCGAGCCCGGCGGCGACGATGTTCTTCGCCACCCAGCGCATCGCGTACGCCGCCGACCGGTCCACCTTGGACGGATCCTTACCGGAGAAGGCGCCGCCGCCGTGGCGGGCCCAGCCGCCGTAGGTGTCGACGATGATCTTGCGGCCGGTGAGGCCGGCGTCGCCCATCGGCCCGCCGAGGACGAACTTGCCGGTCGGGTTGACCAGCACCCGGGTCGACGACGAATCCAGGGTGTCGTGCGCCAGCTCGCTCAGCACGCTCTTGAGCACGTGCTCCCGGATGTCGGGGTCGAGCGTCTTCTCCAGGTCGATGCCGTCGGCGTGCTGCGTCGAGACGACCACGGTGTCGAGGCGTACGGGGACGTCGTCCTCGTAGGCGATGGTGACCTGGGTCTTGCCGTCCGGGCGCAGGTATCCCAGCGTGCCGTTCTTGCGCACCTCGGTCAGCTTCCGTGACAGCCGGTGGGCCAGCGCGATGGGCAGGGGCATCAGCTCGGGGGTGTCGGCGATCGCGTAGCCGAACATCAGGCCCTGGTCGCCGGCGCCCTGGGAGTCCAGCGGGTCCGCGGCGCCCTCGACGCGCGCCTCGTGGGCGGTGTCGACGCCCTGGGCGATGTCGGGCGACTGGGCGCCGATGCCGATGTTCACCCCGCACGACGCCCCGTCGAAGCCCTTGTCCGACGAGTCGTAGCCGATGTCCAAAATGCGCGCGCGGACCGTGTTGGTGATGTCGGCGAACGCCTCCTTCGCCGTCGTCGTCACCTCGCCGACGACGTGCACCTGACCGGTGGTGACCAGCGTCTCCACCGCGACGCGTGAGCGGGGGTCCTGCGCCAGCAGGGCGTCGAGGACCGAGTCGCTGATCGCGTCACAGATCTTGTCGGGATGTCCCTCAGTCACCGACTCACTGGTAAACAGGCGACCCTTTTCGCTCACAATCGAATCCTTCCGAATAGTTAGTTAACCGAATTATATCGGCTGGCATCGGGCCGGCCGGCGCCTGGCCCCGCGCCACAGCAAAATCGAACCGTATTACCCGCCGCCGTGCAGGAACGTGGCGATCGCATCCACGATACGACTGGCCATCAGCGTCTTGGAGCCGTGTTGCAGCGCCGACTCGGTGCCGTCGGAGGCCAGCAGCCAGCCGTCGTTGCTGTCCACCTCGAACGCCCTGCCGTCGCCCACCGCGTTGACCACCAACAGGTCGCAACCCTTGCGGCGCAGCTTGGCCCTGGCGTGAAACAGCACATCGCCGTTGGCGTCGCCCGTTTCGGCGGCGAACCCGACAATGGCCCGCATGTTGGGCAGCTCGCCGCCGGCGCGCGCCCGCACCGCACCGGCCAGCACGTCGTCGTTGCGGACCAGCTCGATCGTCGGTGGCTGTTCCCGGTCGTTCGAGCCCTTTTTGATCTTCGCGGCGGAAACCTGCGCGGGGCGGAAGTCGGCGACGGCCGCGGCCATCACCAGCACGTCGGCCGCGGGCGCGTGCTTGGCCACCGCGTCGCCGAGTTGCTCGGCCGAGCTGACGTGGACCACCTCGACGCCGGCCGGGTCGATCAGGCCCGCGGTGTGCCCGGCGATCAGCGTGACCTCGGCGCCGCGCTGGGCGGCGACGCGCGCCACCGCGTAGCCCTGCTTACCGGAGCTGCGGTTGCCGATGAAGCGCACGGGGTCGATCGGTTCGCGGGTGCCGCCAGCGGTGACCAGGAGCTTGCAGCCGGCGAGGTCGTACGGGAGCGCGTCGTGGCGTTCCAGCAGCAGTTGGGCGAGCGTGGTGATCTCCTCGGCCTCGGGCAGCCGGCCGGAGCCGCTGTCGGACCCGGTGAGCCGCCCGAACGCCGGCTCCAGCACCACCGCCCCGCGGCGGCGCAGGGTGGCCACGTTGTCGACGGTGGCCGGGTGCAACCACATCTCGGTGTGCATGGCCGGCGCGAACAACACCGGGCATCGCGCGGTGAGCAGGGTGGCGGTCAGCAGGTCGTCGGCGCGGCCGTGCACCGCGCGGGCGAGCAGGTCCGCGGTGGCCGGCGCTACCACCACCAGATCGGCCTGCTGGCCGAGCTGGACGTGCGGCACCTCCGGGACGTTCTCGAAGATGCCGGTGTGCACCGGCTGGCCGGACAGCGCCTCGAACGTGGCGGCCCCGACGAACCGCAGCGCGGACTCGGTGGGCACGACCCGGACCAGATGGCCGGCCTCGGAGAGCTGACGAACTACCGTGCACGCCTTGTAGGCGGCGATGCCACCGGAGACGCCGACGACAATCCGTTTGCGGTCCACAGTTGGCCGGCCCTGCCCTGTTACTCGCCCTCGGTGTGCTCGAGCAGGTCGGCGTGGATCTCGCGCAGCGCGATCGACAGCGGCTTCTCCTGAAGCCCCGGCTCGACCAGCGGCCCAACGTATTCGAGGATGCCCTCGCCGAGCTGGTTGTAGTAGTCGTTGATCTGACGGGCCCGCTTGGCGGCGTAGATCACCAGGGCGTACTTGCTCGACACGCGGTCGAGCAGCTCGTCGATGGGCGGGTTGGTGATGCCCAGCGGGGTGTCGTAGGCGCCCTGCCCCCCGGCCGATGGGTCGAACCGGTCGGGGACGGCGGCCAGCGCCGCGTCGGACTGCGGAATGCTCACTTAGGTCAAACTCCTTGGCGGTCAGAGCCCCGAAACGGATTGGCTACCGCTGATGATTCGAATGCTCAATCTCGATTGGATCTGGTCTGGCTCCTGGTCTGGCCAGGCGGGTCATGCGGACTCGGCGCAGTTCCTAGCAGCAAGGATACCAATTCGGCGCACGCGGACTCCAATTGACTGTTGACCACGACCTCGTCGAAGTCGTCCTGGGCCGCCATCTCGACGCGGGCGGTCTCCAGGCGGCGCTGCATGGCCTCCGGCGTTTCGGTGCCGCGGCCGACGAGTCTGGCCTCCAGGTCCTCCCAACTGGGCGGCGCCAGGAACACCGTGATGGCCTCGGGCATCGCCCTCTTGACGGCCCTGGCGCCGGCCAGGTCGACCTCGATGAGTACCGGGATCCCGGCCGCAGTGGCGGTCCGCACCGGCTCGGCCAGGGTGCCCGACCGGTGCAGTCCGCCGTGGATCTCGGCCCATTCCAGCAGCGCGCCGTCGTCGATGAGCTGCTGAAAGCGGTCCGGGCTGACGAAGTGGTAATCGACGCCGTCGACCTCGCCCGGCCGCGGCGCCCGCGTCGTGGCCGAGACGGAAAAATGCAGCTCCGGAATTCGCTCGCGCAGGCAGCGGACGACTGTCGACTTGCCGACCGCGGAGGGACCGGACAGCACGACCACACGCCCCTTACCTGGTGGTGCGGGACGCGTGCCGTGCTCGACGTCCGGTCCCCCGCTAGCGCTCACTGGCGCTCCTGGGCTGGTGGCCCATAGCGCGGGTTGGCCGGGGCCGGGCTAGGAGCCGAACTTTTCCAGCAGGGCCTTGCGCTGGCGGTCGCCGAGGCCGCGCAGGCGGCGGGTGGGGGCGATCTCCAGCTCAGTCATGATTTCCTGCGCCTTGACCTTGCCCACCTTGGGCAACGCCTCGAGAAGCGCAGAAACCTTCATCTTGCCAAGGACTTCGTCGGTCTCGGCGTCCTTGAGCACCTGGGTGAGGTTGGTGCCGCCGCGCTTCAGCCGGTCCTTGAGCTCTGCTCGTGCTCGACGTGCGGCAGCAGCCTTCTCCAACGCGGCCGCGCGCTGCTCGTCGGTCAACTGGGGAAGGGCCACGATTCCTCCGTATCTGATCAATCAATTTCAATCGATCTCTTTTTGTCTCGCCGGTTCTTCTGCCAGCGGAGACGACCGTACTCAGGCCTCCTGACGAAATCTAACCCGGCCCCCTGGTTCAGGGGACAAACTCCCAGCATGAGCCCCGCCTGTGGCCGGAAAATGCCGTCCGGCGGACGCCTGCGATGACCGCCCGGCCGGGCCCCGCCCGCGCTTTGCGAGCGCCCGGCCCTGATCCGAAATATGGGCTCTGAGCTGCGGTTTTACCGAGTGGGCCCGGCGTCCGGCCGGCCGCCGGGGCGGCGGCCAAGGGCGGCCGCGGCGCGGCGAAACGCCTCGTGCCGGGGATCACGCATTTTTCGTTGCGTGTCGCGCGTGTCGCACCCGCGCGGCCCCCGCGTGGCGCGACGACGCCCTTCGCTGGTAAGGCCGCCAGCTAATACCCCGCGAGTTACCATCTAGCGGTGTCGAACCTGCGGATCCGTCAGGCCGCTGAACTGCTCGGAGTCAGCGACGACACCGTCCGGCGCTGGATCAACCAGGGATCGCTGACGGTCAGCCACGACGCGGCGGGCCGCAAGGTCATCGCCAGCGAAGATCTGGCCCGGTTTTCCCGGAACAACGCCCCCGCCCCGCCGCCCGACCCGCTCAGCATCGGCAGCTCGGCCCGCAACCGCTTCGTCGGGCTGGTCACCAGGGTCACCAGCGACAAGGTGATGTCCCAGGTCGAGATGCAGTGCGGCCCGTTCACCGTCGTGTCGCTGATGAGCACCGAGGCCGCCGAGGAACTGCAGTTGCGGCCCGGCAGCGTCGCCGTGGCGGTCGTCAAGGCGACCACGGTGATCGTGGAGACCGCGCGGCCAAGTACGGCCCTAGCGTCCGACTGAGCGCCGGGGCGGCCCTACGGCGCGCCCAGATAGGCGACGGCGTCCAGCATCCGCTCGCCCGCCGCCCGCAGTTCGTCCACGCCCGGCCCGGCCCGCAGCACCTCGCGGGCCACCGCGGGCAGCAGCTGGCCGGGGGCCGCCCCGCCCAGCCCGGCGAGCGCGTCGGGCCGTCCGCCCTGCACACCGAGCCCGGGCACCAGCACCGGCCCGCCCAGCGCGCTGAGATCGGGCGCCTCGAGCACCGTCGCGCCCACCACCACGCCGACGTACCCGGGCCCCGACGGCGTCGCCGACTTGTTCACCACCGCCGCCTGGTCGACCACCAGCTGGGCCACCGTGCGGCCGTCGAACGCGGCGCGCTGCACGGTGGCGCCCTCCGGGTTGGAGGTCGCCGCCAGCACGAACACGCCCCGGTCGTGAGCGGCGGCGGCTTCCAGCAGCGGCCGCAACGACCCGAATCCCAGGTACGGCGAGGCCGTGACGGCGTCGGCCGCCAGTGGCGAGTCGCCGGCCCAGGCGGCGGCGTAGGCCGCCATCGTGGTGCCGATGTCCCCGCGCTTGGCGTCGGCCAGCACCAGCACCCCGACCGAACGCAGGGCCTCGACGGTGCGTTCGAGCACCGCGAACCCGGCGGCGCCGTAGGCCTCGAAGAACGCCACCTGGGGCTTGACCACGGCGAAGCCGGCGAACGCCTCGATGCAGATGTCACAGAAGGCGGCCAGTCCGTCGGCGGTGGTCGGCAAATCCCAGGCGCGGAGCAGCTCGGGATGCGGGTCGATGCCCACGCACAGCGGGCCGCGTTGCGCTTTCGCCTCGGCCAGGCGGACGCCGAACCCGGTCACCGGGCGCCTTCGCCGGGCGCGGCGCCCAGGCCGATCACGCTGTGCAGTTCTTGCAGGGACCGCACGCCGATGTCGCCGCGGATGCCCGCCTCGATGCCCTGGATGGCGGCGGAGGCGCCCTGCACCGTGGTGACGCAGGGGATGTTGACCGACACCGCGGCCGAACGGATCTCGTAGCCATCGATGCGTGGCCCGGAGTTGCCGTACGGCGTGTTGATCACCATGTCGACCTCGCCGGCCTTGATCGCGTCGACGGCCGACGCGGCCGGGCGGCCCGCCTGGGGGGGCTCGAAGTGCTTGCGGACCTCGTCACACGGAATGCCGTTGCGCCGCAACATCTCCGCGGTGCCCTCGGTGGCCAGGACGCGGAAGCCCAGGTCGGCCAGCCGCTTGACCGGGAACACCAGGGAGCGCTTGTCCCGGTTGGCAACCGAGACGAACACGGTGCCCTCGGCCGGCAGCGAGCCGTAGGCGGCCGTCTGACTCTTGGCGAAGGCGGTGCCGAAGTCGCGGTCGATCCCCATCACCTCGCCGGTGGACTTCATCTCCGGGCCCAGCAGCGAATCGATGGCCGCCCCGTCGATCCGGCGGAACCTGTGGAACGGCAGGACCGCCTCCTTGACGGCGATCGGGGCGTCGAAGGCCGCGTGGGCACCGTCCCCGGACGCCGCCAGCATGCCTTCGTCACGCAGCTGGGCAATGGTGGCGCCCAACATGATCCGGGCGCACGCCTTGGCGAGCGGCACGGCAGTGGCCTTCGACACGAACGGAACGGTGCGGCTCGCCCTCGGGTTGGCCTCCAGGACGTAGAGCACGTCGTCCTTGAGGGCGTACTGCACGTTGAGCAGCCCGATCACCCCGATGCCGTGGGCGATGGCCTCGGTCGCTCGGCGCACCTTCTCGATGTCGCTGCGGCCCAGCGTGACCGGGGGCAGCGCGCACGCCGAGTCGCCGGAGTGGATGCCGGCCTCCTCGATGTGCTCCATGATGCCGCCGATGTAGACCTCCGCGCCGTCGCACAGCGCGTCGACGTCGATCTCCACCGCGTCCTCGAGGAACCGGTCGACCAGCACCGGGTGCTCGGGCGAGAGCTCGGTGGCGCGGGTGATGTAGCCCTCCAGCGTCTCCTCGTCGTAGACGATCTCCATCCCGCGGCCGCCCAGCACGTATGACGGCCGCACCAGCACGGGATAACCGATGCCCTCGGCGATCCGGCGGGCCTGCGCGAAAGTCGTTGCCATGCCGTATTTCGGTGCGGGCAGGCCGGCGCCGGCCAGCACGTCGCCGAACGCGCCGCGGTCCTCGGCCAGGTCGATCGCCTCCGGCGGGGTGCCCACGATGGGGACCCCGGCGTCGGCCAGGCGCTGCGCCAGCCCGAGCGGGGTCTGGCCGCCCAGTTGCACGATGACGCCGACCACGCCGGGGCCCGCGCCGGCCGATTGCTGCTCGGCGCGGTACACCTCGAGGACGTCCTCGAACGTCAGCGGCTCGAAGTACAGCCGGTCGGCGGTGTCGTAGTCGGTCGACACCGTCTCGGGATTGCAGTTGACCATCACGGTCTCGAAGCCGGCCTGGCTCAACGTGGTTGCGGCGTGCACGCAGCTGTAGTCGAATTCGATGCCCTGGCCGATGCGGTTGGGTCCCGACCCGAGGATCAGCACCTTGGGCCGCTCGGCCTGCGGCGCGACTTCCGTCTCGGCGGCCGGGTCGAGTTCGTAGCTGCTGTAGTGATACGGCGTCTTGGCCTCGAACTCGGCCGCGCAGGTGTCGACGGTCTTGTACACCGGGTGGATGCCGAGCCGCTCGCGCAGCGAACGCACTCCGTTCTCCCCCGCCAGTTCCGGCCGCAGCGAGGCGATCTGGCGGTCCGACAGCCCGCTGTGCTTGGCCCGCCGCAGCAGGTCGGTGTCGAGCACCGGGGCGTCCACCAGCTCGGCGCGCAGCTTGCCCAGCTCGCCGATCTGGGCCACGAACCACGGGTCGACGCCGCTGGCCTCGGCGACCTGCTCGATCGACGCGCCCAGCCGCAGCGCCAGCTCGATGTCGTAGAGCCGGCCCTCGGTCGGGGTGCGCAGCCGGTCCAGCACCTCGGCGACATCCCCGTCCGGGTCGGGCTTGGTCCAGAAACCCGCGCGGGTGGTCTCCAGCGACCGCATCACCTTGCCGAGCGCCTCGATGAAGTTGCGGCCCAACGACATCGCCTCGCCGACCGACTTCATCGTGGTGGTCAGGGTGGGGTCCGCGCCGGGGAACTTCTCGAACGCGAACCGCGGCGCCTTGACGACGACGTAGTCGAGCGTCGGTTCGAAGCAGGCCGGCGTTTCCTTGGTGATGTCGTTGACGATCTCGTCGAGGGTGTACCCGATGGCCAGCTTCGCGGCGATCTTGGCGATCGGGAAACCGGTGGCCTTGGAGGCCAGCGCGCTGGACCGCGACACCCGTGGGTTCATCTCGATGACGATCAGCCGCCCGTCGACCGGGTTGATCGCGAACTGGATGTTGCAGCCGCCGGTGTCCACCCCGACCTCGCGCAGGATCGCGATGCCCAGGTCGCGCATCCGCTGGTATTCCCGGTCGGTCAGCGTCATCGCCGGCGCGACGGTGACCGAGTCTCCGGTGTGCACGCCCATCGGGTCGAAGTTCTCGATCGAGCAGACCACGACCACGTTGTCGTTGCCGTCGCGCATCAGCTCGAGCTCGAATTCCTTCCAGCCGTAGATCGATTCCTCGATCAGCACGTTGGCGCTGGGGCTTTCGGCCAGGCCGGCGCCGGCCATCCGGTCGACCTCCTCGACGGACCGCGCCATGCCCGACCCCAGCCCGCCCATCGTGAAGCTGGGCCGCACCACGACCGGCAGCCCGAGCTCCTCGACCGTCTCGCGGACCTCTTCCATGGTGAAACACACTCGGCTGCGGGCGGATTCACCACCGACCTTGGCGACGATGTCCTTGAACATCTGCCGGTCCTCGCCGCGCTGGATGGCGTCGATGTCCGCCCCGATCAGCTCGACGCCGTGGCGCTCCAGCGCGCCGTTCTCGAACAGCGCGACGGCGGTGTTGAGCGCGGTCTGCCCGCCCAGCGTGGCCAGCAGCGCGTCGATCTTGTTGCCGCGCTCGGCCTGCTGGGCGATCACCCGCTCCACGAAGGCCGGGGTGATCGGCTCGACGTAGGTGTGGTCGGCGTACTCCGGGTCGGTCATGATGGTGGCCGGGTTGGAGTTGATCAGGCTGACCTGCAGCCCCTCCGCCCGCAGCACCCGGCAGGCCTGGGTGCCGGAGTAGTCGAATTCGGCCGCCTGGCCGATGACGATCGGCCCCGAGCCGATCACCAGCACGTGGTTGAGGTCACTGCGCCGCGGCATCAGTTGCTCCCTTCCATTGCGCGAGGGTGCGTGTTGCCACGGCGACACGCCGTGCACCGCGTACAACTGCGCACGCTCGCGGCGAGGTACATCAGCGCCCCTCTGCCATCAGGTCGATGAATTGGTCGAACAGGTATTCCGCGTCGTGGGGTCCGGCGGCGGCCTCCGGGTGGTACTGCACCGAGAACGCCCGCCCGTCGGCGAGTTTGACGCCCTCGACGACCCCGTCGTTGGCGCAGGTGTGGCTGACGACCGCGGGGCCGAACGGGGTGTCGAAGGACTGGCCGGCCTCGCCTTCCAGCGCGAAGCCGTGGTTCTGCGCGGTCACCGCCACCCGCCCGGTCGCGTGGTCCATCACCGGGATGTTGATGCCGCGGTGGCCGAACACCATCTTGTAGGTGGACAGCCCCAGCGCGCGGCCCAGGATCTGGTTGCCGAAACAGATGCCGAACAACGGGATTCCGGCGCCCAGCACCTCGCGGGTGAGCGCGACGACGTGGTCGGCGGTGGCGGGATCGCCCGGGCCGTTGGACAAGAACACCCCGTCGGGTGAGATGTCGGCGATCTGGGAGAACGTGGTCGACGACGGCAACACGTGGCTGCGTACCCCGCGGCGGGCGAAGTTGCGCGGCGTGTTGGTCTTGATCCCCAGATCGAGCGCGACCACCGTGAACCTCGAAGATCCCGGTGGCCCTTCGGGTTCCACGATGTAGCGCTCCGGCGTGCTGACCTCCCCGGCGAGATCGGCGCCGAGCATCGACTGCTGTCCGCGCACCCGCTCGACCAGCTCGGCGGGGTCGGCAAGCGCCTCACCGGAGAACACCCCCGCCTTCATCGACCCACGGGTGCGCAGATGGCGCACCACCGCGCGGGTGTCGATGCCGGCGATCCCGACGATGTGCTGGCGCACCAGCTCGTCCTCCAGGGTGCCGGTGGCGCGCCAGTTGGACGCCCGCGGCGACGGGTCGCGCACCGCGTAGCCGGCGACCCAGATCTTGTCGCCACGGCTCTCGGCGTCCTCGGTGTTCCAGCCGGTGTTGCCGATCTGCGGAGCGGTGGCCACCACGATCTGCCGGTGATAGCTGGGATCGGTCAGCGTCTCCTGGTAGCCGGACATGCCGGTGGAAAAGACCGCCTCGCCGAGCGTTTGGCCGACCTTGCCGAACGGCGTGCCCGTGAACACGCGGCCGTCTTCGAGCACGAGCAGTGCTTTGTTGTTCACGCGGCTCCCTCCTGCTGGGACTCCAGCCACTCGGTGTATTCCTCGCGGTGATTCGCCCGAAAGCCGGTGTCGATCTCGGCTCCCGACGGCAGCCGCCACCGAATCGCCAGGATCCCGATCCGGGCCGTGGCCCTGCCGCCCATGCTGCGCTCCATGCGGATACCGGTGATCGCGTCTTTCGGTATCCAAATCGGTTGGGCGCGCAAGCGTTCCACCATGATCCCGCCGGCATAGCGGGTCAGTACCGCCTTGCTGCGGAAACCCATGTCGCCGGCCGCGATCCGCTCGTGCCAACCCGGCGCCATCATGGAACCGCAATAGTGGCCCCGGGTGGTGATGAGCGCCGCGCCCACCTGGTCGGGCACGTCGGGCAGGTCGCCGATCAGCTCCTCCTGCCGCTCCGAGCGACGCCGCCAGCTGCGCATCATCAGCTGGATCACCACCGCGATCACCACCACCAGCACCGCCGCGAAGATCAGCGACCCCACCAGCGTGCCTGAATTCATGCCGGGCACTTCCCGTCTCGAGCGGTGACCTTGCCCCGCAGCAGCGTCGCCGTCACGGTGGCCGGCAGGGCCATCGACTCGAACGGCGTGTTGGCCGACCGGCTGGCCAGATCGGACCCGGCGACGGTCCAGGTGGCCTCCGGGTCCACCACCGTCAGGTTGGCCGGCTCCCCCACCTCCAGCGGGCGGCCGTGATCGGGCAGCCCGACGATGCGCGCGGGGTTTTCGCTCATCACGCGCGCGACGTCGCGCCAGGTCAGCAGCCCGGGCGTCACCATGGTGTGCACCACGACCGACAGCGCGGTCTGCAGGCCCAGCATGCCCGGGCGGGCCGCGGCGAATTCCACGCACTTCTCGTGTTCGGCGTGCGGGGCATGGTCGGTGGCCACGCAGTCGATGACGCCGTCGGCCAGGGCCTGACGCAACGCCACCGCGTCGGCGGCCTCCCGCAGCGGGGGGTTGACGCGGTTGCGCCCGTCGTAGGTGGCCAGCCTGCTGTCGTCGAGCAGCAGGTGATGCGGGGTGACCTCGGCGGTGATCGAAATGCCTTGATCCTTGGCCCATTTCAACAACTCGACGGTGCCGGCGGTGGACGCGTGGCAGATGTGCACCCGGGCGCCCGCGTCGCGCGCCAGCAGCGCGTCGCGGGCGACGATCGATTCCTCGGCGGCCCGCGGCCAGCCCGAGAGCCCGAGCCGGGCGGCGGCGGGCCCCTCGTGGGCGACGGCGCCGACGGTGAGCCGGGGTTCCTCGGCGTGCTGGGCGATCAGCACGCCCAGGCCGGTGGCGTACTCGAGGGCGCGGCGCATCACCAGCGGGTCGTGCACGCAGACGCCGTCGTCGGAGAACATCCGCACCTGCGCGGCCCCGGCCGCCATCATGCCCATCTCGGTGAGCTCGGCGCCGGCCAGTCCGACGGTGACGGCGCCGACGGGGTGGACGTCGACCAGTCCGACCTGCTGGCCGCGGTGCCAGACGTGGTCGGTGACCACCGGGCTGTCGGCGACGGGATTGGTGTTGGCCATCGCGAACACCGCCGTGTATCCGCCCAGAGCCGCTGCGGCCGAGCCGGTTTCGATGTCCTCGGCGTATTCGCGGCCCGGCTCGCGCAGGTGGGTGTGCAGGTCGACGAACCCGGGCAGCAACACCTGCCCGGTCGCGTCGATGACGTCGGCCGTGTCGGGGACCGCGAGCTCCGCGCCGATTTCGGCGATCTGGCCGTCATCGACGAGCACGTCGACCCGGTCGCCCTCGCCGTACAACCGGACCCCACGGATCAGCACGCTCACGCCGCACCCTCACTTCCGGCCGACTCGGCGCCGACCAGCACATGGAACAGCACCGCCATGCGCACGTGCACACCGTTGGACACCTGTTGCAGTACGGCCGATTGCGACGAGTCGGCCACCGAGGACGCGATCTCCATACCACGCAGCATCGGACCCGGGTGCAGCACCACGGCGTGGCCGGGCAGCATCGCCTGGCGGCGATCGGAAAGCCCGAAGCGCGAGGAGTATTCGCGCACCGACGGGAAGAAGCCGCCGTTCATGCGCTCGGCCTGCACCCGCAGCATCAGCACCGCGTCGGCGGCGGGCAGCTCGGCGTCGAAGTCGTTCGCGACGGTGACCGGCCAGCCGTCGACGCCGACCGGCAACAGCGTCGGCGGCGCCACCAGGACCACCTCGGCGCCCAGGGTGTTGAGCAGCATGACGTTGGAACGGGCGACCCGGCTGTGCAGGATGTCGCCGACGATCACGATGCGCCGGCCCTCGATGCCGCCGAGGCGCTG
>NZ_LZJJ01000089.1:0-8587 GCF_001667625.1 Mycobacterium sp. E1715 | reverse complement strand
GGTAGAAATCCTCGGGGCGCAGGGCACTTGTCATGTGTCTCCTCGGTTTTCAGACGCAGTCTGAGGCGGCGTCGACGACGAACACCGCGCCGCTGGTGTAGCTGCTCTGCTCGGTGCACAAGAAGGCGATGGTCGGGGCGATCTCGCCGACGGAACCGAAGCGGCGCAACGGGATGTGCGCCAGCTCGGACTCCACCAGTTCGGCCGAGCCCTGCATCGGTGCGGTCATCGGGGTGTCGATGGCGCCGGGCGCCACCGCGTTCACCCGAATCCCCTTACCGGCCCATTTGACCGCGAGGTTCCTGGTGACGCAGACGATCCCGGCCTTCGCCGCGCCGTATCCCGGCACCAAGGGGACGGCCCGCAGCGCCGACATCGACGCCAGGTTCACCACGCTGGCGCCGCCGTCCGCCGTCGACGCCTTCAACGCGCGGTAGAGCCCGAGCGTCAACCGGTACGGTCCGGTGAGGTTCAGCGCGACCGATGCCTCGAATCCGTCCGGCTTCGATTCGTCAAGGCCGCCGGGGAAATTGGCACCGGCGTTGTTGACCAGCACGTCGAGGCTGGTGAACTTCCGCGCCAGCGCGTCCACCGAATCGGGGTCGCTGATCTGCAGCTGGTGATACTCCATGCCGGACAGATCGGCCTGGTAGTCGGCGGCCGCCGGTCTCGTTCCGGTGACCGCGACGTGGGCCCCGGCGTCGCGGAACAAGACGGCGGTCGCGTGCCCGATCCCACTGGTGCCGCCGGTGATCAGCGCCGTGGTGCCGGTGAAGTCGAAGCTGACCCGTGCCGTCATGAGTTCCTCGCTATCTGATTCTTCAGCCAGGCGGTCTCCCAGAAGTTCGTGCTGGCGGCCAACAGTTCTCCGTGTGCCTCGCGTAGCACCGCCCGAGCCCCGGCATGGTCGGACGGAAGGAGCTCGCCAAGATGGATGGCTTGCAGCGGGCGACCGGCGGCAAGGTGTTCCCGCGCCCGGCCCACCAAAGCGTCGGCCCCGGCGAGCTCGACCACGTCTGCCGCGACGGCGTCGAACCCGACCGGATAGAGCTCGGTGGTCGACTCGTGGTGAAACCAGCCGGAGTAGTTTTCCCAGACGGCCCGCACGTCCCAGGCCACCTTCCCATAGCCTTGTCCCACTTCGTATTCCGCGGGTAGCGTGATCTCCCGCATCAGGGTTCGCACGTCCTTGCCCGCGTTCATCCCCTCGACCGTCTGGTCGTGGACGTACCGAATCGCGTCGCGCAGCCGGGTCAGCTCGGCATGAATGCGCTCGGAGCCCGCTATCGGTTCGAAATGACCAGTCACCAGGAGTTCGGGCCGCAGGTCACGCACCCTCTCCACCGAGGAGATGGCGGTAAGGGCGTCGCGATACCGGTCGCCGCGAATAGTGACCAGGTTGGGAATGTGTCCGAACAGCGGACCGAAGACATTCCCGCACAGGCAAATCCGCTCGTCCGGCAGCCACACCACCAGGGAGTCGGTGGTTTCGCCGCCGGGCACGGCGATCAGGTCCAACCGCCGGCCGCCGACCTCTAGTGTCAGGGTGTCCTCGAAATCGAGGTCCACGACGGGAACGCTCTGGCCGGCCAACCGGGTGCTACCCAACCGCCGTTGAATGGCTTGGATGCCGGTGGCCAGGGTCTCTTTGAACGCGAACGCGCTGCGACTGGCGCGATACGGAATGAGTCGTTCGTTGTCGTCTCGCCAGAGCGTCCAATTCGCCTGGGCGACGACGGTCGTCCCCGGGTCGCGGACGCTGTCCAAACCGCCGACGTGGTCGACGTGTCCTTGCGTGAGCACGATGTAGCGCACCGGCGAGGGATCGACGGCGTCGAAGTTCGCGCGGTGCACCGGGCCCTCGAAACCCATGCCGGTGTTGACGATCACCCGGCCGTCACGCGTGGTGAGTAGGTAGGAGTTCGAGAGCCCCGGTGAGCACCACAGCCCGGGCGCGACCTCTTCCGCCCGTTCGGCGGAAGCGGGCCGCATGGCGTCGGCGCCGGGCCGGCTGCGGTAGATCGGATCGGAACTCATCGCTGTCGTTGCCTTCCAGCTAGGTCTCGGCCTGGACGTCGAACTTGTCGAAGTAGAAGTCGAAGCGCCCGCGCAACTCGTCGGGCGTGACGCCGAAGTGGCGGTGCAGGTGGTAGCGGATGCGGCCGTGTTTGCCCCGCGGGTTGCCGTCCAGATACTTCTCGAAGCGAGCCCGCACCTTCGGTGTCAGTTCGACGCCGCCGCAGCGATAAAGGCTTTCGAGGACCGGCATCTCGTTGCCGTTCAGTTGATGGAAACTGATGTCGATGCTGCGTTCGGCCGGCACCAGGTCGCGGTCGCGCACGCACGCGCTGAGCAGTCGGTGCACCCGGTCGCTCCAATAGTCCACCAGCCAGTCCGGCTCGATGCTGGTTCGGCGCAGTCGATCGGAGTAGGCCATCATCGTGATCGCCGACTGGATCACCGCCACGGGATCGCGGTGCGTGAAGGCCACGGTCGCGTCGGGAAACGTCGCCATGAGCGGGCCGAGCTGTTCACAGTGCTGCGGACTCTTCAGGATCCAGGTCCGCGGGCCCCGCAGAAAGGTCAAGGCCTGCAGCACCTTCCGTAGGTATGCGTAGTGCCGGCTCTGGTCGAGGCCCAGGTAGTAATCGCGCCAGTCCGGCACGCGTGCATGCCATTCCAGGACGTAGGCGGCCAGATCGAGGTCGAGGAGCTCGACCTCTTCCTCGATCGCCTCGGGGAATCGGTCGTGCATGGCGGCGACCAACGGCGCGCTGGCCATCAGCGCGTCGTGCTCGGATTTGGCTCGCGCGTAACGCGGGTCGACGCCGGAGATGTCGGGGCCCTGCCCGGGGGCGGGAATGGGTTCTTGGCTCTCCCAGTACGGCAACGCCCGACGGCGCGGGTCGGCGGCAATGAGATTCACCAAATGCGTGGTGCCCGACCGGGGCATTCCGACGACGATGAACGGCTTCTCGATCGGGATGGCTTCGATTTCCGGGTAGCGCTTGAGGAGTTCGGTCAGCGACAACCGGTTGCGCAGCAGACGCACGACTCGTTGCCGCAGCGAGGACCGTGTCAGCTGTCGCAGGCCCTCGTCGCCGTCGATCGCGGCGACGTGAGCGGCGAGCCGACCGGCGAAGCCGTCGACGTCGTCGAGGTCGGCTCCCCGCTCCAGCCCGGCCTGCTCGACCGCCTCCGCAAGCATCCGGTCGATGTCGAGGTCGACCACTTTGGCCTCGGTGAAGTCCAGAATCTGACGTTGGACGTCGGTCAGCTTGGGCGCGGTGAGGTCATCGAAGTCGATGTCATCAACGGCAGAGCCCACCGGATCCTCTTTTCGACGTGTCGCCGAAGAGAAATATGACACAGAGCCGGGGCGTCGATCCCCCGTGGCCCCTAGAGATTCGCCAAGTCGTCGGGCACGTCGACCTTGTGTTCCTCCAGCGTCTCCAGAGGCACCACCTCGAGCGTGCGCTCGTGCGTGGAGGCCAGCACCACCGGCGCGGCGCAGCCATCCTGGTGCGCCCGAAGCCAGTTCAGCGCCGTCACGCACCAGCGGTCACCGGGCAGCAGGCCGGGGAATCGGTATTCGGGGACCGGAGTCAGCAAGTCGTTGCCGATGGAACGCTGGTGCTCGAGGAATTCGGCGGTCATGACCGCGCAGATCGTGTGCCGGCCGATGTCCTCGGGCCCCGTCGAGCAACAGCCGTCACGGTAGTAACCGGTCAGTGGTTCCGTGCCGCACGATTCCAGCGGACCGCCTAGCACGTTTCGATCGGGCACGGTTTCAGTATCGCGCTCTCGAGGGTGAAGTTTGAAGTAACTTTGCCGTCTCCGCCGGCGCGAATTTGCCGGCGCCGGCCTCGGTGGTTATCCGGCCATCCGGTAGGTCGCCAGCGGGCGCACCGCAAGCACGCTGCCCGCCGCTGCGGCGTCGACCTCCGAATACATCCGGGCGATGTCGACCACCGCCGTGCCCATCCGAACCAGCTCTTCTTGCGCCGCCGTGTTCAGTGCCAGGAAGGCGGAGGCTTCGGCGGCGAAGGCGAGGGCCGCCTGCGCGGACACCTCGTCGGCCCCGGCCGGCAGCAAAGCGGTGGTCGCCGGCGATGCGGCGGCACCGGCCTGCAGGCGTTGAGCGGCGCCGCGGACCACATCCGTCCCGATTCCGGCGGCGGCCGCATCGAATGACAGTGCCTGCACGGATCGCTCCTCACCGAGTCGTGATGATGTCGTGATGCGATAGTAGCAATAGGAAACTATTGGCGTCTACAAATCTTTGCCTGAGAAAGAGTTAAGGGCTTCCGAGGTGGACGCGGTGCCGGTGCCGGGGTTAACTCGGGCCAATGTCGACGCCGGACCCGCAGGGAAACCGGTCCGATGAGCCACCCTGGGGCCGGCGGCCGCCCGGGCCTCCGCCGCCGGGCTTTCCGCCGCCCGCGCAGCCATACCCTGGTTATCCGCCGTATCCCGGCTATGCCGGTCACGGCGATTCCCACGCGCCCTACGGCCGCGACCCGGTCACCGGACTACCGCTGTCGGACAAGTCGGCCTCGACCGCCGGCTTGCTGCAGCTGTTCTTCGGGCTGTTCGGCGCCGGCCGCTTCTACCTCGACTCGACTCGAATCGCCGTCGCGCAACTCTGTCTCGGCATCTTCGGCACGGTGTTCACGCTCTTCTGCTTTCTGGGCTTTCCCGTCCTGCTCGCGAGCGTCATCTGGGCCATCGTCGACGCGATCATGATGTTCACCGGCAGCGTCAAGGACAGTTACGGCCGCAAGTTGCGCTAGCCCGCGGGTAGGGCCAACGAGCGCCAGGTGACGGGGCGATAACAATTCCCCCGTCAAGCCGGCGCGACGCGCTGGGCAAATCCCGGGGAAATCGCCGGGAAAATTTATCGTCACATCGTGCAACGACGAACGGCCCTCAAGCTGCCGGTTTTGCTGGCAGCAGGCACCGCGCTCGCCCGGGTGCCACGCGCCTCGGCGGAGGAAGCGGGCCGATGGCCCGCCGAACGCGCCAACCGTTGGTATCAGGCGCAGGGCTTCCTGGTCGGATCCAACTACATCACCTCCAACGCGATCAACCAGCTGGAAATGTTCCAGCCCGACACCTTCGATCCGCGCCGGATCGACGCCGAACTCGGCTGGGCCAGGTTCTATGGGCACAACACCGCCCGGGTGTTCCTGCACGATCAGCTTTGGGCTCAGGATCAACGGGGTTTTCAGACGCGGCTGGCTCAGTTCGTCGACATCGCCGCGCGGCATCGCATCAAGCCGCTGTTCGTCTTCTTCGATTCGTGTTGGGATCCGGCGCCGAAGGCGGGGCGGCAGCGCGCGCCGGCCCCCGGCGTGCACAACTCAGGCTGGGTGCAGAGCCCCGGCGCCGAACGCCTTGGCGATCCCCGCTATGCGGCTGTCATGCGCGACTACGTCACCGGGGTGTTGACGCAGTTCCGCACCGACGACCGCGTCCTGGGGTGGGACCTCTGGAACGAGCCCGACAACCCGGCGAAGGTGTACCGAAGCACCGAGCGCAGCGACAAGGAACAGCTCGTCGGGAACCTGCTCCCCCAGGTGTTCCGATGGGCGCGCGCCGTCGACCCCAGCCAGCCGCTCACCAGCGGCGTGTGGCGCGGCGACTGGGGACAACCCCAGGGGCGCAGCGCCATCAGCGACATCCAGCTGGCCAACGCGGACGTGGTCACGTTCCATTCCTATGCCGAACCCGCGGGCTTCGAGTCCCGGATCGGCGAGCTCGCCCCGCTGGGGAGGCCCATCCTCTGCACCGAGTACATGGCCAGGCCGCGGGGTAGCACCGTGGAAGGAATCCTGCCAATTGCCAAGCGCCACAACGTCGGCGCCATCAACTGGGGTCTGGTCGCCGGGAAGACCCAGACCTACTTCCCGTGGGAATCGTGGGATCACCCGTACACCGCGATTCCGAAGGTCTGGTTTCACGACCTGCTCCGCCCCGACGGCCGGCCCTTCCAGGACACCGAAGCGCTGACGACACGAAAGCTCGCCGGGACGCAGGCTTAGATCAACCTCGGCTCGACCGGGCGGGCGAATTCGCCGTCGACCGGCCCTGATGCGGCGGTACGCTTGCTTCGCAGAGGGGGCCGGCGATGTTCTTGTTGTCAAGCGGCCAGTGACCGTGCGATGGCGCTGGCGAATCTGAGCGAAGCGGAGCTGATCGGGGCGGCGGGCGGTGACCCCTGGGCGGTCAACCAGAGCCTGCAGGCGGGCAGCCCGTTCCAGATCTCGCGGCTGGCGGAGGCGTTTCATAACGCCGGCCGACACTCTGCCGAAGCCGACCACGCATTCGAGCAAGCCAGAAAGCGCTTCGAGGCGTCGTGGAATCACGAGAACGGCGACAATCCGATCAACGACTCCTCCGAAGTTCAGCGGGTAACAAAATCGCTTGGCGCGCAATCCGAGCAATTGCCCAAGATCGGCGCCGACCTGGAAAATATCGCCGCCGCGCTGGCCGACGCGCAGAAGCAGGGCTCCGCAGAAATCGCCAGCCTGGACCATCATTTGCAGTTTCTCGACAAGCTGATCGGCGCGGCGAAGGAGGATCTGAAGCTGGACCTGCCCGAGCAGGAACGCAACAAACTGCTGAAATTGATCGAAGGTGCCCACGCCGACGCCGTCGACGACGTCCGCGATGCCATCAAACAGATGGAATCAATCCGCAACGCCTACTCCGACACCCTGCACAAAGCGCTCGGTTCATTGCACACCGAAGGCTACGACCCGCCCCCTGCCATCGACGACATAGTGGAACGCCCCTTGCGAGGCGAGGTCAGAGATCTGGGCCCGATCGCCGGGACCGGAGGCATTCCCGGGATCCCGGGGATCGGGGCCGCGGACCTCGGCGAGATCGTCGAAGTGCCCGGGCAACCGGGAAGATTCCTTGCGATCTTCGGGGATTCGTTCTCAGGCAACAAAGTTGGCGAAGGTGATCATTATCGATCGGTGGCCGTGCCGGTGACTTTCGACGCCGACGGACGCCCGCACTTCGGAGCGCCGTTGACCGGAGCGAAGGACAGCGGTCACGAGCTATTCACGATGCCGGCCGAAGCGGTCAAAGCCGGCATCGACGACACGCTTCCCGCAGGAACGATCACCCTGGGCGACAAGACGTACATGATGGTTACGGGCACCAAGGGAAACCTCCAGCCCGCAGGTTCGTGGCTGGTCGAGGTCAACGGCGACCCCGGCAAGGGATGGACCATGGTGCCGGGTTCTTTCCGGGCCGCGGGAGACGCGCCCACTCAGGTCAGCGGATACAAGGGCTCTGACGGCAAGGTGTACATCGCGGCCGACTCCTTCGACCGCAGCCGAGGTGTCACGATGTATCAAGCAGACCCGGATAAGGTGTTCGATCGCAACAGTTGGCGACCGTGGACCGGGAACGCCTGGGGACAGGCAGGGCAACAGGCCACGCCGGTGACGACAGACCGTTACGGCGAGCTCAGTTTTCGGGAGATCGGTGGCAAGCCGGTCTTGTCGGGATTCAATGTCGACGCCCAAGGCGGGCGCATGGAAGTACGGGTCGGACCCAATCCGACCGGCGTTTTCGGCAACGTGCCGACCACTGTCGTCGCGCAGAACGGCGACCCGGGCGCACCAACGTTTCTGCCCCAGCCCTACGGGGGATACATTGTGCCCGGCTCAACGTTGGATGACTTGAAACTGCTTGTCAGTCAGTGGAATACGGGCACGGAAGCGAACGGTGTGCCGATCGGAACGCCCTATCAAACTCGAGAATTTCAAGTCAACCCCTTCCAATGACCCGTTGAACCAGCAGAGTCGAGGAACGAAATGACAACAACGACACTCACCGGCATGAGCGCACTTGTGGGCGCCGCTCTGGCAGGTACATGTGTCGCACACGCCGACGCGCTCAGCTTCCCCGACTTGAGCGGATACGCTCCCGCCAACGTCAAGGATTACGAGGTCTTGGTGCCAAACCCGGGACGGCAGCCCGAACCGACGGTGTACTTTCTCACGCCTGATGGCATCGTCTGCAAGTTCACGCTCGACCAGGCGTCGTGTAGCGGAAATAACTTGCCGGCCATACCGCCCGCGGCGTCAAACCCGGCGGCGGGAATCAGTGGCGTCAACTGGATAGGAACCACTAGCGGGCTTAACCAGACGAGTGGCGGGGAACCGTCACGTATCGTGGCCGGCCAGTCCGTCAAAACGCTTCCGCCAGCTCACTCTCTCACGGTCAATGGCTTCGTTTGCGGTGTCGACGATTCAGGCATGACCGCATGCAAAGACCCGCAGGGGCGTGGCTTTGTCCTGTCGCCGCACGGCTCCGGTTGGCTGCCGCATGTGTGAAATCGGCTCGCTCACGCAGCCTTGACCCTGCGTACCGTCTCGGCGAGAAGCTCGTCGAGGGCGCTCAGCGGCAAAGGCGGTGTGTCCCCCTTGAACAGCCATCCGCCATCGCTCGAGCTGCTGACGACGATCAGTCCTCGCACCTGGGTGACCCTCAGCGCCTCGACGCCTTCACCACACACTCCATGGCCGCGGACATCAACTACCCGCATCCACCGGTGTGTCAACCGCAC
>NZ_LZJJ01000088.1:0-1869 GCF_001667625.1 Mycobacterium sp. E1715 | reverse complement strand
CGGCCCGCGCCAGGCGGCGCCGGCTGCGGCGCGGTGGTGAGCACCTGGCTGACCGACGGGCTGCCGCAGTCGCCCATGCCGCTGGACAGCACGTGCCCGGCCTGGGTGCTCACTGCACCCCCGGCCGCGTTCTGGAACGGCATCGGGATGTCGACGTGCTGGCGGCTGGGCCACAGCGCGATGGCGCCGCCGAGCACCGCCACCCCGATCGCCACCAACAGCCCGACGACGATCCTCGCGGGCAGCGATTCAACCTGGACCGGAGCCGACGGGCCGTGCGAGTGCGAGTGTGTCACCCGGTCCACCGTAGAGGCGCCGGCTGCGAAGTTGCTTACTGGCGATAGCTGACCAGGAAGTTGCCCAGCCGCTCGATCGCGGCGGCGAGATCGCGGGACCACGGCAGCGTGACGATGCGCAGGTGATCCGGTGCCGGCCAATTGAATCCGGTGCCCTGCGTGACCAGGATCTTCTCCTGCAACAGCAGGTCGAGGACGAGCTGTTCGTCGTCGGTGATGTCGTAGACCTCGGGGTCCAGCCGGGGGAAGGCATACAGCGCGCCCTCGGGCTTGACGCAGGACACCCCGGGAATCTCGTTGAGTTTCTGCCACGCGACGTCGCGCTGCTCGAGCAGCCGCCCGCCCGGCAGCACCAGGTCTTCGATGCTCTGGTGGCCACCGAGGGCCACCTGAATCCCGTGCTGGGCGGGCACATTGGGGCACAGCCGCATGTTCGCCAGCAGGTTGATGCCTTCGATGAAGCTCTCGGCGTGGTCCTTGGGTCCGGTGATCGCCAGCCAGCCCGCGCGGTAGCCGGCGACCCGGTAGGCCTTGGACAGCCCGTTGAACGTGAGGCACAGCATGTCGTGTGCCAGCGAGGCCACGTTGATGTGCGTGGCGTCGTCGTACAGGATCTTGTCGTAGATCTCGTCGGCGAGCAGCAGCAGTTGGTGCTTGCGCGCCAACTCCACCATCTGCGTGAGGACCTCGCGGCTGTACACCGCGCCGGTCGGGTTGTTCGGGTTGATGATGACCAGCGCCTTGGTGCGCTCGCTGATCTTGGACTCCAGGTCGGCGATGTCGGGCTGCCACGCCTGCGTCTCGTCGCACAGGTAGTGCACGGGCGTGCCGCCGGCCAGCGACGTCGACGCCGTCCACAGCGGGTAGTCCGGCGACGGGATCAACACTTCGTCGCCGTTGTCCAGCAGGGCCTGCAGCGTCATCGTGATCAGCTCGGAGACCCCGTTGCCCAGGTACACGTCGTCGACGTCGAACCGGGGGAAGCCCTCGACCAGCTCGTAGCGGGTGACCACCGCGCGGCGCGCGGGCAGGATGCCCTGCGAGTCGGAGTAGCCCTGCGCGTACGGCAGCGCCTGGATCATGTCCCGCATGATCACGTCGGGGGCCTCGAAGCCGAACGGCGCCGGGTTGCCGATGTTGAGCTTGAGGATGCGGTGCCCCTCGGCCTCCAGCCGCGCGGCCTGCTGGTGCACGGGCCCGCGGATCTCGTACAGGACGTCCTGAAGCTTGGACGACTGCGCGAAGACCCGCTGCCGGTGATGGCCGGAGGCGTGCAGGGGCAGCTGGTGAGTGGTCACGCCCTTAATGGTGCCACCACTGTCCACCGAAATTTGCTGTCAAGCGTCAAACCGTGATCAGCGCTTGCCCGTGCGGCCGGGACAGCCCTCGCCGAGCGTGAAGCTGTTGCGAAATCTTCGCGCATTTTTCGCAGTGGCTTCACGCTCGACAGGTCGGGGATCAGCGCTTGCCCGGCGGCCGGGCGCCGCGGGCAATGCCCAGGCCCTTCACCGGCTGCGCGGGCGGCTCTTGCTCGCCGTCCGTTTGCTTTGCCGGCTCCGCTTTGGGCGCGGGC
>NZ_LZJJ01000087.1:0-5013 GCF_001667625.1 Mycobacterium sp. E1715 | reverse complement strand
GGCGTCGACGCCGTGGTGGTGCCCGGCGGTTTCTCCTACGGCGACTACCTGCGCGCGGGGGCGATCGCCAGGTTCGCCCCGGTGATGGGCGAAGTTGTGGCCGCCGCAAACCGCGGCATGCCGGTGTTGGGCATTTGCAACGGGTTTCAGGTGCTCTGCGAGGCGGGGCTGTTGCCGGGGGCCCTGACCCGCAACGTCGGTTTGCACTTCGTCTGCCGCGATGTGTGGTTGCGCGTGGCGTCGACGTCGACGGCCTGGACGTCGCGTTTCGAGCCCGATGCGGACTTACTGGTGCCGCTGAAGTCCGGCGAAGGCCGCTACGTGGCGCCCGCCGACGTCGTCGAGGAGCTCGAGGGCGAGGGCCGGGTGGTGTTCCGCTACCACGACAACCCCAACGGCTCGCTGCATGACATCGCCGGCGTCAGTTCCGCCAACGGTCGCGTGGTCGGACTGATGCCGCATCCCGAGCACGCCATCGAAGCGTTGACGGGGCCGTCCGACGACGGCTTGGGCCTGTTTTATTCGGTATTGGACGCGGCGCTGTCGGTCTAGGCGGAAACGCCTGCCGCGGAGCGCAATTCGGCGAACGATGCGCAGATGGCGTCGGTCGCCTCGTGCGGGTCGTCAAACGTCCGGTCATCGGTGAGCACGGCGACGCCCAGCTGGTCGACATAGCTCCACACGGTGATGTTGACCGGGGCGCCCGGTGATAGCACCCCGGTCGAGTAGATCTCGGTGACCGTCGCGCCGCCGAAGTGTCCGCGCTCGCGCGGGCCCACCACGCTGGAGACCGCGACGTTCATCAGCTTGTTGGGTGCGTCGCGCCGCCCCAGCCACCGGAATGCGGCCGGAGCGAACGCGGTCGGCAGATAGGCCATCAGCCGGCCGTAAAGCTCGGGGCCGAGGATCTCGTGGTCTTCCTTGGCGATTCGGGTCGCCAGCGCCACCAGCCGTGCCCGTTCGGCGGGATCGGCGACGTGCACCGGCAACGAAATCATCAGACCGCTGATCTCGTTTCCGGTGACGCGGTCCGACTTGTCGGTGGCCGTCGGCACCGACGCGATGAGCGGCCGGTCGGCCGCGCCGTCGTAGGCCAGCAACAGTGTGCGCAGGCCGCCGGCCGCCGTGGCCAGTATCAGGTCGTTGAGGGTGATGCCCAGCGCCTTGGCGGTCGCCTTGGCTTCGGCCAGCGGCAGCGTCGTGCTGGCGAACCGCCGCACGGGCGACACGACGTGATTCAGGAAGGTCGGTGGAGCGTCGAAGGCCTCGGCCAGATCCGGGTGGGCACCCCGTTCTCTGGATCGGCGGCGGACCCGCGTCAACCCGGTGGCGGCATCCCTCAGCAGCCCGGGGAGCTCGGCGATCTGCCGCGCGTGGTCGCGGGCGGCAGATCGCAGCAGGTCGGCGGGCGACGCGGTGACGCCCGCTTCGTCGTTGTCCCGCTCGTCGGTCGGCCCGTCCTCGAGATCCATGGCGCGCGCCAAGAGGTTGACGGAGGCCACACCGTCGGCCAGCGCGTGATGGACCTTGCCGATCAGGGCGTACCTTCCCCCGGCCAGTCCCTCGGCGAAGTGGAATTCCCACAGCGGGCGGCTGCGGTCCAGCGGCATCGAGGCGACCTGGCCGATCGTCTGATCGAGTTCTAGCCGCCCGCCGGGCGCGGGCACCTGCACCCGCCGGAGGTGGTCGTCGAGGTCGACCGCGCAGTCCTCCTGCCACATCGGGTGATGCAGCTGCCAGGGAATGTCGACGAGCTTGTAGCGCAACGGTTCCAGCAGGTGCAGCCGGCGTCGCACGTGGCGGCGGAACGCCTCGAAACCGAAGTCGGAGTCAGCGGGGTCGATGACCGCCACTTTCAATGTGTGAGTGTGGAGGTTCGGTGTCTCACTGTAGAGCAGCATGGCGTCCATGCCGTTCAACCTTTTCACGCGCCACCCTGCCGGACAATCAAGTTGCGCTGCAGCGGATTTCGCATGATGTCGAACCTCGAGTCGCGGTCGGTCAGCCTAGGATGGGCAGCTTGCGTTGACCGGCCAATCGCTGGAGGGCCGACTCCATCACCCCGCGCACGTAGGCGTCGACTTCGTCGATGTCGGGATCGTCGCCGAATTGGGCCGTGACGTCGATCGGTTTGAGTACTTCGGTGACGATCTTGGCCGGCAGTGGCAGGTTCGGCGGGAAGATGACACTGAGTCCGAAGGGGAATCCGAAGCTCACCGGCAGAATGTCCATGCGCGCCCTGGTCAGCCCCAACTTGCGCGCCAGCCAGTTTCCGCGGGTCAAGAAGAGCTGAGTCTCCTGGCCCCCGATCGACACGGTAGGCACGATTGGCACCCCGGCCTCGATGGCGGTCCGCACGTAGCCGGTGCGGCCGTTGAAGTCGATGGTGTTGGCGCTGAAGGTGGGCCGGTAGGAGTCGTAGTCGCCGCCCGGGAACACCAGCACCACCGCGCCCGAGTGCAGCGCGGCGGCGGCGTTTTCACGGCTGGCCTCGATGACCCCGAGGCGGCGAAGCCAGCCATCTAGGGGTCCCATGAAAATGCCGTAGTGGCCCAGGGTGTAGACGGGGCGGTCGTAGCCGAACTTCTCGTAGAAGGCCGGGGAGAAGATCAGCACGTCGGGCGTCAGCATGCCGCCCGAGTGGTTGGACACCACCAGCGCGCCGCCCGACGGCGGGACGTTGTCGATGTTGCGCACCTCGGCGCGATACCACCGCTTGATGACCGGTCCGAGGGCCTTGCTGACCTGCTCGGTGAAGGCCGGATCCCATTTGGTGGTCTCGTGGTTGTCGGCCACCTCAACGCCGCTACCCGCCATGGCTCCCCGCCGTCCGTGTCAGTGCTGTTTGGCATTGATTGCCGATGTGACGCAGATCTCAAACCCCGTGCCTGCTGAGCATATAATACTCTCCGAAAAAGAGAATGTCATATCCGTTTGCTGAGCGGTTTGGCCGCGGCGGGGACGCGCGCCTAACGTCCGTTTGCACTCGGATTTTCGGGCTCGCCGGCTCATCGGCGCAGAGCGGGGACGCCGCTCGCCGCCGCGTTGGGGTGACGACCTGGCCGGCAGGATCAGCCCGCGTCCCGCAACACAGGATCAGCCCGCGTCCCGCAACAACGGATGCGCCGTCGGCAGTTCGACGGCGGGGCTCAGAGCGTCGAACAACTCGGTCGCATCCGCAATGGTGTGGTCGACGAAGGCGGCGAAATCGTCAAACGAGACGCTCCGTCGAATCCAGTGCGACCTGCGCGCCACCACGCCGATGCGCTGCGGATCGGACGACCCGTGCACGATCGCGGTCACCTCCCGATCCTGGCGGTTCCAGGTGTCCGAGAAGTGCACCAGCCAGGGCCGCTCGGTGGCGGGGAAGAAGCAGCCGGGAGTCACCCGAATGATCAGCACATCGCCGTGCGCGGGCGAGATCTCGAGATGGACGTGCAGGCGCCGCGGGTGGGCGCTGGTGACGAAGAAGTATTCGCGATCATGATGGCCACGGAAATAGCGGCGCCCGCGGACGCGCAGGTACCGTTCGACCAGGTTCGCGCACATCGGCTCGTTCGTCATGAAAACATGCTGCGGCCAGTGGCTTTGCGGATGCTGGGAGACAAGCCATGAGTCGCCGAAGAATCTGTTGAGAATTGGCTGAGTGAATGGGGGAAGGTTCCATCGGCCGACGATGTCAGCGGGCAGACGCCGCTCGACGATCCCGGCGCCGGGCGAGTCGGATTAGTCTGGTGCCAAATGGTTTTCGCTCAGCCGTAGGGGAGGGCCGAACATGGAGTTCATCGTGGAACGGATCGACCATGTGGTGCTGAACTGCCGAGACGTCGAGGACACGGCCGCGTGGTACGAGCGGGTCCTCGGGATGCGGCGGGAAACGTTCGGGCCGTCCAACCGAATCGCGCTGCGGTTCGGGGACCAAAACGGAACCTGCGGCCCGTCGGGGCGCTGGGGGACGATCCCGAGTGGGTCACCGGTTCGGTCGAAGCGGCCGGTTCCGAGGACTTGTGCTTCATCACTCGTTGCAGCCCGGGCGAGGTGCATGCCCACCTCGTGCGATGTGGGGCGGAGATCGTTGCGGGACCGGTGACCAGGACGGGGGCCCTGGGTCCGATGACCTCCCACTACTGCCGCGACGTCGACGGCAACCTGGTCGAAATCGCGGTTTACTGAAGGGGATACAACGCCGGCAGGTTCACCACGACCGCCTCTTGGGTGCTGCGCGCGATCACCACCTCCGCGGGCGTGTTCGGGTCGGGGTTTTCCTCTCGGTGCGGCAGATACGGCGGGATGAAGACGTAGTCGCCGGGTGAGGTCGAGATCCTCACCTCTTGCGCGCCGTCGTGAAAGACGAATTCCGGGTGGCCGCTGCGCACGTAGATGGCGGTTTCCGAGTCGCCGTGATGGTGGTTGGACGAGACGGTCGAGGGTGACGCGTGCGTCTCGCCCATCCAGAGCTTTTCGGCGCCGACTGACGTTCCGCTGAGCGCGGCGAAGCGGCGCAGTCCCTCCGATTGCGCGGTGTCGGAGCTGATGTCCGCAGCCCTGACGTGGTGCACCCGGTTGTGGGTCGCTTCCGGTGTTGCCTCGTCGAAGTCTGGGTGGAATCCGTCTGCGGTAGCCATGCGTCAATTATGGTCCGACGCATCCCGATACGCCTCGAGGAGCCGCAGCCACAGCTCGCTGACCGTGGGGAAGCAGGGCACCGCGTGCCACAACCGGTCGATGGGCACCTCGCCCGCGACGGCGATGGTGGCGGAGTGGAGCATCTCGGTGACTCCCGGCCCAACCAGCGTGACCCCGAGCAAACGCCCACGGTCGAGGTCCACCACCATCCGTGCGCGCCCGGCGTACCCGTCCGCATAGAGCTTGGCCCCCGTCACGACGTCGCCGATCTGCACATCGACGGTGCGCAGCCGGTACCCGGCCTGTTCGGCTTGCCTGGCCGTCAGGCCGACGGCGGCGGCTTCGGGCACGGTGAAGAAGGCCTGCGGCACAGCGTAATGGTCGGCG
>NZ_LZJJ01000086.1:0-806 GCF_001667625.1 Mycobacterium sp. E1715 | reverse complement strand
GGGAAGCTCAGCCAACAGCCGGTCGACGTCGGCCGGGTTACGGACGAACGACAAGTCCACCAGGTCGGCCAGTTCGATCACGGCGGCGAGATCGCTGACATCACGGTCGGTGATCGCCGAGATCGGCAAGTCGGTGTCGGGCATGTTGATGCCCTTGCCCGCCTTCAGTCGGGCCTCCCCTTGCTCCGGGCGGTCGATGCGCACGGTGAGCACGTCGCGAGCGACGGACACGACGCGGCCGCCGATCTTGCCGTCGTCGAAGTAAACGGCGTCCCCCGCCCGGGCATGGTCGAAAGCCTCGGGCAGCGTGCAACCGATGCGCGCGGCGGGTTGACCACCGCCAACCGGCGCCGGTGAACAGTCGCGGGTCAGTTGCAGAAGGCTTCCGGCGCGCACCACCAAGCTCTGCTCCGCTGCGGCGAGCGGACCCACCCGCGCCGATTCGTCTTCGGTGGTCAGCACCGTCCCCGTCACCAGGTAGGTGGTCTGCTGCGTCGTCACGACGAAGCCACGTCCCGTGGGCTCGGTGCCGTCGTTGAGCACGAGGCGCCGTTGGGACCCTCGCGCGTCCCGGAGCACCAGCATGTCGCCCGGACGGCGGCCGGCGAGCCACCGCACCGGCACCGTGAACACGGTCATGCCCGGTTCCGGCGGGTTGGCGGGTTCTTCGATCGAGGTCATCCACGCCCGCGCCGGTGCGACGACCCGGCCGAGCTGATCTCGTCGTGGTCGAACTGGCCGACCTGGTGGACTTGTCGTTCGTCCGTAACCCGGCCGACGTCGACCGGCTGTTGGCTGAGCTTGAC
>NZ_LZJJ01000085.1:0-2350 GCF_001667625.1 Mycobacterium sp. E1715 | reverse complement strand
ACGATATTTGTTCAGTCGTCCGATGGCGCCCAGTGCCAGTGAGGAGAGCTTCGACCGCGATGCCCGATCGACCAGCCTTACAAGCCGGTGACGGTCTGCCCACCCATGTGCACGGTGCCGCCGACCCTCGATTTGCCTGCGCAGTGAAAACCTTCGCCACGCTCTTTCCCGGCCCACGGTATGGCGGTGGCGCGCTGTCTGTGTACGTCGATGGCGAACCCGTCGTCGACGTGTGGACCGGCTGGTCCGATCGAGAGGGGCGGGTGCCGTGGTCGGCGGACACCGGCGCGATGGTCTTCTCCGCGGGTAAGGGCGTGGCCTCGACGGTCCTGCACCGGCTGGTCGACCGCGGGTTGCTGTCCTACGACGACCCCATCGCGCGCTACTGGCCCGAATTCGGCGCCAACGGCAAGTCCGCCATCACCGTGCGCGAGATGATGCGCCACACCACGGGCCTGTCGCGGCTCGGGACCATCAGCACCGAGCAGTTGCTCGATCACCGTTACATGGAAGAGCGGCTGGCGGCGGCGCGGGTGGACCGCCTCGCCGGCCGCGCGGCGTATCACGCGTTCACCTTCGGCTGGTTGGCATCCGGATTGGCCCGCGCGATCACCGGTAAGGGCATGCGAGAGTTGTTCCGCGCCGAGGTCGCTCAACCACTCGACATCGACGGTATCCACCTGGGGCGGCCGCCGGCCGACGCGCCCACGAAGGCCGCCCAAACGATGTTCCCGCAACGCTTCTCGGGCGGCCCGGTGCTCGGGCGGCTGGTTTCGCTGATGGCCAGCCTGCCGGTTCCGGGACCGCTCGGTGCGACCTACGTCCCCGGTATCACCTCGCTGGTGCAGGGCGACATGGGGCTGCTGGACAGCGAGATTCCCGCGGTGAACGCGGTAGTGACCGCGCGGGGGCTGGCCAAGATGTACGCAGCACTCACCAACGGCGGAAGAATCGATGGGCGGCGATTCCTCTCGGAGGAATTGGTCGCGTCGCTGACCGGCACCCGCAGCTTTCGGCCCGACCTCAACGTCTTCTTCCCGATGTCGTTTCACCTGGGCTACCACGGATCACCGGTGCCGGGCCTACTGCGGGGCTTTGGGCACGCCGGCCTCGGTGGAACCATCGGTTGGGCCGACCCGATCACCAAGAGCTCATTCGCCTTCGTGCACAATCGGCTGCTGACCCCGATGGTCGCCGACCAACTCCTCTTCGTACCGCTGCTGATACCGCTGCAGCGCGCCGTGACCGCCGCACACAGTCGCGGGTGCGTAGCCGTGCCGCGATTCGGAGCACGACACTCCGGCGAGGCGCGCAGCCGAGTTCCCGGCCGCTGACGCCACAACCCGGGGTTGTATCGTCAACAGGTCTCTATCCGCCGGCACGGGAAGCAGATGGACATCTCGCGCGCAGTCCCCCATGCGGAACTCGAGGCGCTGTCCCGCAGGTATGCGGCGGCGGTCGATCGCCGAGACCGCGAGGCGCTGCTCTCGGTGTTCACGCCCGACGCTTCCATGCTCGTCGAAAGACCGGGGCGCGAACCGGGAACGCTGACCGGCCACGGCGAGATCGAACGGGTAATCGACATCGTCGCCCGGTGGCCGCGAACGGCTCACCTCATAGCCCAGGGCCTGTACGTCATCGAGGGGGGATCTGCGGTAGGCGAAATCTACTGCACCGCCAATCACTTTCGCGTTGACGAGGCGGACGGTCGCAACCACGTCATGCACATCCGCTACCTGGACGAGTATGTACTCGACGCCGAGGGGCGGTGGCGGATCGCACACCGCAGGGTTGTCGTCGATGCCACCGAAGACCGGCGCGCGTCGATCGAGGAACACAGTTGATGGCCTCGCTACAGCTGTCGATGGGGATTCCGTCGTTTTCGTCCGCGGCACCGTCGGACTGGGAACACCTCACGGAGTGGGCACAGCTGTTGGAGGGCGCTGGGTTCGACCGTCTGCTCGTGTCGGAGCACGTGGCGTTCGGTATGAACATGGACGCATACGCGAATCCACAAACGGGTGGAACGGTAGGCGGTCGCCAACCGACCGGACCCGACGGGCACTGGCTGGAACCGCTCACGACGCTGACCTATCTGGCGGCGCGGACGCGCCGGATCCGGCTGGGCACCAACATTCTGCTCGCGGCGCTGCGTCCGGCCGCGGTCCTCGCGAAAACCCTTGCAACGATGGATGTTCTGTCCGGCGGCCGCATCGATGTCGGGGTGGGTGTCGGCTGGCAGCGTGAGGAATACGACGCGGCCGGGGTGGACTTCGATCGACGCGGGGCGATCCTGGACCAGACGCTGGACGTCTGCCAGCGGTTGTGGCGGGAGAACGAGGTGAGCTAC
>NZ_LZJJ01000084.1:0-14430 GCF_001667625.1 Mycobacterium sp. E1715 | reverse complement strand
CGCCCAGCCTGCGCAGCGGGTCGAGCGCCGCCCGCCACCCGCGGTGTCGCCAGCGCGAGCCGGCCAGCGCGAGGCCCATCAGCGCCATCGCGAACGCGGTGAAACCGAACAGCAGCGTGTACCAGGTGGCAGTGAACCCCAGGAAGAGTCCGGCGGCGATGACCGCGGCCCAGCCGCGGTGCGGCTCCGCCGGCGCCTCGAGCGTCACGCCAGCGTGGCCATGGGCGTCCGGCGTCACGCTGGCGTGACGCTCGGGGGGATCCCACCGGCCGCCGGCGCGCAGGCCCGACCACGTCAGCACAAGCACCGGCGGCAGCAGCACGGTGATCATCGCCGCGTACGGTTCGGGCGAGCCGTAGGCCAGGGTCGCCGCCGCCGTCGCGGTGGTGACGATCAGCGCGTATTCGAACCGGACCATCCGCCACCACAGCACCAGTGCGACGGCGACCGCGATGGTGATCGAGGTGATGGCCCAGGGCTTGTAGACCTCCCAGGCCGGTGTCCCGCTCAGCGCCGCGGCCCGCCCGCCGATCCAGAACCAGCCGGGCGGGTAGAACGGCGGCAGCCCGATGTAGGTCATGTCGCGCAGGGCGGGGCTGTCGGCGAGCCGGGTCAGGTACTCGGTGCGGAACTGCTGGTCGACGGAAATGCCGAACAGGTACAGCTTGGTGGCCCCCAACGGCATGCCCAGCGTCACGACGGTGAACGCGGAGACGAACGCCAGCCCGCCCAGCCGCGCCGGCCACCGCCACCGCCGCCACGCCCAGCCCGCGCCGACCAGGCCGGCCAGGCAGCCGACCTGGCCCACGGTGGTCAGCGCGTGCAGCTGATTCGATGACGGAAAGGCCGGCCACTGGACGCGAGAGATGGCGACCAGCGAGACCACGGCGACGATGACGGCCACCGCGGCCGCCAAAGCCATCTGGCCGAGGCTGGCCAGCGCGTTACGCATGATCAGATGGGCAGCTTGCGGAAGATGGGCCGGGGGATGTGTCGCAACACCATCATCACGTACCGGAATGCTCCTGGCGCCCAAACCAATTCCTTACCCTTTGCGGCCGAGGTCACCGCGAGGTTGGCGACGTACTCCTTGTCCACCGTCAGCGGGGCTTCCTTGACGTGCGCGCTCATCCGGGTGCGGACCTGGCCCGGGCGGATCACCAGGACGTGAACCCCGTACTCGCGCAGCGCTTCTCCGAGACCCAGATAGAAGCCATCCAGTCCGGCCTTGGTGGAGCCATAGACGAAGTTCGATCGTCGCACCCGCTCCCCGGCGGCCGAGCTCATCGCGATGATCTGGCCGAAGCCCTGCGCGCGCATCTTCTCGCCGAGCAGCACACCCACCGAAACCGCTGCGGTGTAGTTGATTTCGGCGGCCAGGACGGCCTTGCGCTGATCCTGCCACAGCTCCTCGGCGTCCCCGAGGATGCCGAACGCGACGATCGCCACGTCGACGTCGCCATGGGCGAACGCCGCCTCGATGGTCTTCGGATGGCTGTCGGGGTCGGTGGCCTCGAAGTCGATCAGCTCCACCGACCGCGCGCCCGCCGCCTTCATCTGGGCGACGGCGGCGTCGCGGCCCGGGTCATCGGGCATGGCGGCCAGCACGATACGGGCGTGCGCGTTCTGCAGATAGCGCTCGCAGATGGCGAGCCCGATCTCGGAGGTCCCGCCGAGCAACAGGATGGTCTGCGGGTTTCCCACAGCGTCCAGCACCATTTACAACAGCTCCAAACGTCGGGCCATGTCGGAGGCGAACACCCCGGCGGGGTCCACCTTGCGGCGCACCGCGATCCACTCGTCGATGCGCGGGTACATGGCGTGGAAGGTCTCGGCGCTCGCGCGGGAATCTTTGGCGGTGTACACCCGGCCGCCGAATTCCAATACCCGCCTGTCAAGTTCGTTGAGGAACTCGTTGATCCCCGGCTTGTTGGGGAAGTCCATCGCGACGTTCCACCCGGCCATCGGGAAACTCAGCGGCGCGCGGTTGCCCGGGCCGAAGAGTTTGAACACGTTCAGCGCCGAATAATGGCCGCGGGTCTGGATCCAGCGGATGATGGCCTTGAACTCGTCCATCGCGTCCGGCGGAACCAGGAACTGGTGCTGCGCGAAACCCATTGGGCCGTAAGCGTTATTCCAGCCGTTGACCAGGTCGAGCATGTGGTAGAACTGCGACAGGTTCATGATCTTGCCGGAGTAGGTTCCGCCCAAGCGGTAGTACACCTCGCCGATGGCCATGAAAGACAGCTTGTTCATCGCGCTGACCGGAAATATGTTCGGCACCGTCAACAGCTGGGGCGCATCGAATTTCAGCGGATTTTTGGCCAGCTTCTCGGGCAGTTGGTCCAGCTTGGCCAGGCTGCCGCGGCTGACCGCGGCCCGGCCGAGTTTGGGCGGTGGGCTGATCAAATCGAACCAGGCGCTGGAGTAGGTGTAGTTGGCCTCGCTGCCGTCGAGGTGAACGGCGACCGTCTCGTCGAGGTCCTTGGTGGCCACACCGTCGGCGATGAAATACGCCGTTTCGGTCGGCGTCATCTCGATGGTCGCGCGCAGCACGATCCCGGTCAGGCCGTTGCCGCCGACGGTGACCCAGAACAGTTCGGCGTCCTCACCGTCGGGGGTGATGGTGCGGACGGTGCCGTCGGCCATGAGCAGGTCCATCGAGCGCACGTGGTTGCCGAAGCTGCCCGCGCTGTGATGGTTCTTGCCGTGGATGTCGCAGGCGATCGCGCCGCCGACGGTGACCTGACGCGTGCCCGGCAGCACCGGCACCCACAGCCCGAACGGCAGCGCCGCCTTCATCAACTGGTCCAGACTGACGCCGGCGTCGACGTCGACCAGCCGGGTGTCGGCGCTGATCGAGTGGATGCGGTTCAGCGGGGTCATGTCGATCACCAGGCCGCCGCCGTTTTGGGCGTTGTCGCCGTAGGACCGGCCCAGGCCGCGCGCGATGACACCCCGTCCGTTCGGTCCGCCGGATTCGGCTACCCGGGCGACGGCCTTGGCGATCAGCTCGGGATCTCGGGTCGAGAGCACCTCGGCCACCGACGGCGCGGTGTGGCCAAAGCCCATCAGCCGGGTGGGGGTGGTTCCAACGTCGGTGCTCAACATCGTCAAAGAGGGTACCGCTTGCGCAACTGGCTCAGCGGATGCGGAAGATAACGGCTCGCTGCACGATGAAGTTGATGACCGTCGCGGTGCCCTGCGCGATCACGAACGCGACGGGTATGGCCCACCCGCGGTAGTGCATAAGCGCAAGGCACAGGTGGTTGAGCCCGACCTGGACGGCGAAGGTGACGGCGTAGAGGATCATGACCGCGACGAACCGGGCGGTGCTGGGGGCGGCTTGGAAAGTCCACCGGCGGTTGATCAGGTAGGCGGTGATGGTGCCGACGACGAAGCTGGTGGCCTTGGCCAGGTCGACTTGGACGCCCACCGCCTTGTACAGGGCCAGGTACAGGCTGAAGTCCACGATTCCCGCCAAGCCGCCGGTGACGACGAAACGCATCACCTGTGTCGTCAGGCTCAACTGTGGGCTGGGCGGGGCGGCATCGGGCGGCGGGGCAACCATCGGGGGGAGTCTATCCGGGCCGGCGGGCAGGCGGGCCGCGCCGGGGACGCTACGGGACGCTCTAGCGGGGCAGCTTGACCGCGATCAGCTCGACCTGATCCTCGCCCTGCGGCGTGGAGTAGGTCACCGTGTCGCCCGCCTTGTGTCCGGCTAACGCCTGGGCCAGGGGGCTGCGCGCGGTCAGGGTCTCACCTTCCCGGCCCACCGGCGTCTCTTCCACGATCGAGATCACCTGCATGGTGACCACTTCGCCGTCGGAGAAGCGCAGGGTCACCTCGGTGCCACCGGGCAGGGTCTCCGACGCGTCGGCCTCCGACGGGCCGGTGCGCAGCCGGCGGTCCAGCTCGTTGATCCGGTCGCTGAGGCCCACCAGCTCCTCGGCGCGCTGGATCGCCTCGGCGGCGTCGCCGTGATCGCCCACCATGCCGCGGTCGTTGCGGACCTCGACCTCGAGGCGGTCGCGCCGCTGCCGTAGACGGTCGAGCTCCGCGGCCAGGCTCTCTTTTGCCGCGTCCGCCACTGATTGGGCTTTCTTAGCCACTTCCGTCGACCTTTCGCCTGCGGCCAGTTGGTTTCGCCGATTATTCATTCATACGCCGCAAATCCGCGCACACGCTTTTGTGAGAAAGCCCCGAGGCCGGCCGGACAGGGTCCGGAGGCGTCGCTTCGCCGGCTCGCACACCGGCGGGTTCGTTGCAGTGCGTCGTGGAGATTTCGTGGACGGCGGTCCACCCAGCGCTGGCTTGCCCGGGTGCGGCGGGGACCTCGGGAATCCGACCGCGCCGCGTGGCCCTCACGGCCAAGTAACCTTGCGGCACAGAGGATTTCAGTACGGCCGCCGCGTTCGGGTCCGATGCCTGGCCGTGCTTCGAATTGTCGTGCAAGTCAATTGGCTTCCAGTTTCCGTACCGAAGGAATCTTTTGGCGAGTTTTCTATGACCATCGTCCGAATCGGCGATAGGATTTTGTTCGCTACGGGGTTCACTGACTGAGGTGTTCGAAGAGGGCAGGCCATGGACTTTGGGTCGCTACCCCCCGAGGTCAACTCCGGGCTGATGTACACCGGTCCGGGATCGGGCCCGCTGCTGGCCGCGGCGGCAGCCTGGGACGCGGTAGCCGCAGAGCTGGAGTCGGCGACCGCGGGCTATTCCTCCGAACTGGCGGGCTTGACCGGGCTCTGGTTCGGGCCGTCGTCGATGGCGATGAATGCCGCGGCCGCACCTTATGTGGCATGGTTGGCCGCCGCTGCCGCCCAGGCCGGGGTGACGGCCACGCAGGCCTTTGCGGCGGCCGCGGCGTATGAGGCGGCATATCTGATGACGGTGCCGCCGCCGCTGATCGCGGAGAACCGGGCGCAACTGATGGCGTTGATCGCGACGAACTTCTTCGGGCAGAACACGCCTGCGATCGCGGCGACCGAGGCCGAGTACATGGAGATGTGGGTCCAAGATGCGGTCGCGATGTATGGGTATGCCGTCGATTCGGCGGCCGCCAGTGCCTTGCAGTCGTATAGCGAGCCGCCGCAGACGACCAACCCGGCGGGCCAGAACGCCCAGGGCGGCGCGGTAGCCCAAAGTGCTGCGAACACCGCGGGATCCCAGACGCAGTCGGTGATTCAGCAGCAGCTGACCTCGATCGCGACCCAGCAGCTGACCCCGACGACGGACACGCAACAACTGACCTCGACCGCGGCAACCCAGCAGCTGAGCTCGGCCGCGGAGAGCCAGCAGCTGGGCATGCCCATCGCGACCCAACAACTCACCCCGACGGTTTCGCAGCAGTCCGTCACGCCGACGTCGACCGCGCAGTCGGTTACGTCGACGGCGACCACGCCGCAGTCGGTTACGCCGACGTCGACCACGCAGTCGGTTACGCCGATGGCGACCACGCCGCAATCGGCTGCGCCCGCGGCGACGTCACAATCGGTCACGCCCACCGCCTCCACGCAATCGGTTGCCCCCGCGGCGACGTCACAGTCGGTCACGCCCGCCGCCACCTCGCCGCAATCGGCCGCCCCGGCGGCGTCCACACAGTCGGTGGCGCCGGCCGCGTCCCAGCCGCCGCTGTCGATCACCCACGTCATCATCAACGGCGTCGATCCGATCGACCTTCAGGGCACGATCCTGAACGGCCAAGTCGTCGAAGTCACCGCGGGCAATCCTGCCGTCACCCTGCCCGGCCAGACGCTGACCGTCGCCAGCGGCGGGCAGCTCATCATCGATGCGAACGCCAGCTACACCGACACCGGCACCCTGGCCATCAGCTCCGGCGGCGTGGTCACCGACAGCGGCACTCTGACCGTCGGCTCCGGCGGCATCCTGACCGACAGTGGCTCTCTGACCGTCAGCTCCGGCGGCGCGCTCACGGTGAGTACGGGCGGCGCCGACACCGGCTTCCTCTCGGTGACCGGCGGCGGCACGCTCACCGTCAACGGCGGCACGGTCACCGTCAACTCCGGCGGCGTCCTCACCGTGGGCACCACCACAGCCAACAGCGGCACCCTCACCATTACCGGCGGCGGCACCGTGTCCGACGGCGGGACGCTCACGGTCAACAGCGGCGGCGCCCTCAACGTCAGCACCGCGACCACCGGGGACACCGGCAGCCTCACGGTGACCGGCGGCGGCAACCTGACCGACACCGGCGGCAGTTTCACGGTCAACAGCGGCGGCACGCTCAACGTCAGCAATGCCACCGTTACCGGTGACACCGGCAGCGTCACTCTGAGCGGCACCACCCTGACCGACGGCGGGACGGTCAACGTCAACAGCGGCGGCACGCTCACCGGCGGTGTGGGATTCAGCGAGGGCGACATCACCGTCACCAGCGGCGGCACCCTGAACGTCAACAGCGGCGGCACTGTTGCCCTCAACTTCGGCGCCCTCACCGTGGACTCCGGCGGCCAGGCCTTCGACGGCGGCGCTATCACCACCGGCGCGCCCGGCACCGCGGGTGGCCTGGAGGTCTACGGCAATCTCACCGTCACCCAGGGCGGCAGCCTCACCCTCAGTTCCAGCTGCGACGCCGATATCTGGACCGGCGGCACCCTCGCCGTCAACCAGGGCGGCCAGGTCACTGCCGCCGGCGGCAATCTCATCTTCAACGGCGGCAGCCTGGTCGACAGCGGCACCGTCACCGTCAACGGCGGACAGTTCGCCGCCGGCGGCGGCACCGTGACCGTCAACAGCACCGGCGTCCTCACCTTTAACGGCGGCCAGTTCGGCCTCAGCACCAGCACCGTCAACGACTCCGGCGCGATCACGCTCAACAGCGGTACCTCCGTGCAGCTCTTGGGCACCAACACCATCACGGTCAATAGCGGCGGCACGTTCACCAACGGCATCACCCTCAACCTTCCGGTCAACACCACCATCAGTGCCAGCGGCGGGACCGTCGAAATCAGCAATGGCGGTGCCCTCACCATCCCGTCCGGCAACACCCTCGCAGTCACCCAAGGCGGCGCGCTCACTGTCGACAGTGGCGGCAGTCTGACCGTCAGCCACGGTGGTGCGGTCACGGTGGGCACGGCCAGCACCAACAGCGGCAGCTTCACGGTCGGCGGCACTGCGTCCGACGCCGGGACGGTCACGGTCGGTCACGGCGGCACGGTCACCGTCGGCACGGGTGGGACCAACACGGGCAGCCTAACCGTGACCGGCGGCGGCACCCTGTCCGACGGCGGAACGGTCACGGTCCACAGCGGCGGCACGCTGACCGTCGGCACGACGACGACCGGGGACACCGGCAGCCTTACCGTCACCGGCGGCGGCAGCCTGTCCGACGGGGGCACTCTCACCATTAATTCCGGCGGCACCCTCAACGTCAGCACCGCGACTACCGGTGACACCGGCGGCCTCACGATTACCGGTGGCGGCACTCTGTCCGACGCGGGGACGGTCACGGTCAACAACGGTGGCACGCTGACCGTGAGCACGGGTGGCACCGACACGGGCAGCCTGACAGTTGGCGGCTTCCTGAAAGACTTCGGCACGGTCGCCATCAACACCGGCGGCACTATCACCGATAACACCGGCGGCAGCGTTTTCGTCTATTCCGGTGGCACCTTCACCGACGCCGGCACCCTCAACCTGAATGGTGGTGCCCTGACCCTCTCCGGCGGCACCCTGGACGTGGCCAGCGGCGGGGTTGTCAACGACGCCGGCTCATTCTCGGTGGGCAGTGGCACCGGCACGCTGACCATCGACAATGGCGGCACCTTCACGGTCGAGAACGGCGGCTACCTGCTCAGCAACCCGGGCACCATCACCGACTCCGGCTCGGTGGTTGTCGACAATGGCGGCTATGTGGGCTTCGCCAACAGCAGCTTCAACGTCACCGACGGCGGCTCGTTGACCATTCAGTCCGGCGGCGTGTTCAGCGACAACAGCGCCATGACGGTGACCTCCGGCGGCACGGTGACCGACTCCGGTGCGTTGACGGTCCAGCCGGGCGCCACGCTGACGATCAGCCAGGGTGGTACCGACACCGGCAGCATGACGGTGACCGGCGGCGGCACTCTGTCGGACAGCGGGACGGTCACGGTCGGTCATGGCGGCGCCGTCACCGTGACCGGCGGCGGCAACCTCTACGACGCCGGCGCTGTCACCGTGAACCAAGGCGGCACCCTGACCGTGAGCACGGGTGGCACCGACACTGGCACCCTCACCGTCTACACCGGAGGCTCCGTCACCGACGGCGGCGACGTCATCGTCAACGCCGGCGGCAACCTCTACAACAGCGGGGCTTTGACGGTCACCGACGGCGGCACGCTGACGGTCAACAGCGGCGGCAACGTAGTCGACTACGGCGCCTTGACCGTCAACTCGGGCGGCACGCTCACCGACGCCGGCACGTTCCAGGTCGACTCCGGCACGATGACCATCGACAACGGGGGCACGGTCACCGTCGACAACGGTGGCGTCTTCTCCAACTACGGCACCCTTGTCGATTCCGGCACGCTGACCGTCGACAACGGCGGGCACCTCTACACCATCGATCCGATGACGGTCACCAACGGCGGCACACTGACCGTCGATCAGGGCGGCACGCTGTTCGACTACGGACCCTTGACGGTCGACTCGGGCGGCACCCTGACCGACAACGGCACCCTGACCATCCCTCAAACGGGCAGCCTGAGCGATGCGGGCACCCTGACCGTGGGCCCCGGCAGCACCCTGGATGACTACGGCACCCTGACCGTCAGCAGCGGCGGCACCCTGACCGACTCCGGCAGCATGATCGTCTACTCCGGCGGGACCCTCGCCGACAACGGCACACTCACTGTCAACGACGGCGGCAGCTTGGGGGTCTTCTCGGGCGGGACCCTCACCGACAGCGGCACTCTCACCGTCGACGACGGCAGCTTCCTCGGTAACTTCGGCACCACGACGGTCGATGCGGGCGGCACGCTGACCGTCGAGCACGGCGGCTCACTGGGTAACTTCGGCGGCACGATGGAAGTCAGCAGCGGCGGCACAATCAACGTCAACTCCGGCGGCACGTTCACCGAGGGCGCGGCGCTGACGATCGACCACGGCGGCGCATTGATCGACAACGGCACGCTCACCGTCAGCCCCGGCGGCGTGGTCAACGACGCCGGTGCGTTCTCCATCAACTCCGGTGGTGTGGTCACCATCGACCCCACCGGTGTCATGAGTGTCACCGGCGGGACGTTGACGGTCGACGACGGCTCCTATTTGATCGTCCACACCGGGGCCACCGTGCCGCTGAACCAGGGCGGTGCGCTGATTATCGGGCCCCACGAAATGGTCACCATCGGTCAGGGCGGCTCTTTCACGCCCAACGGCCTCGTCGGCCAGGTAATCATCAGCCCGGCGGTGCCGCCGGGCCCGGTGCCTCCGGAGGCGATCGCCGGCGCGGCCTCACCCGGGCTGTCGGGGACCTCGGGTCTGTCGGGTCTCTCGGGAATCCAGTCTCAACGGGACACCAATGGGATGCTGGACATGGATCTCGACGACCTGTCCAACGTGTTGTCTGACGACCTCACCTTCACCGGCGACTAGTGCTGCAGCACAAGCGAATTCATGAATTACCTGATTCGGAGTTCGTCGCGATCGGCGGCGCGGCGGTTTCGTCGTCGTAGTAGTCGACGGTGCCCCGCAGGGCGTCGAAGATCGCCCTGCCCTGGGCGACCAGCCCGCTGGCCACCTCGGTGAGTCCCTCGGCGCCGTTGAGCACGGTCACGTTGGCGTTGGCGAGCCCCCGCGCCGCCTTCTCGACGATCTCGGGCAGCTGATCGATCAGCGCCTTGTCCAGGGCGACCCGGTTGTGCGACGCCGCCGCCTCGGCCTGGATCTTCATCTTCTCCGCGTCGGCGACGGCCAGGATCCGCACGCGTTCGGCCTCGGCCTCGGCGGGCTTGACGACCTCGGCGACCAGCTCCTGCTGGCGCAGTTCGGCGGCGCGCTGGGCCAGCTCGGTGCGCATCTGCAACACCTCGCGCTGGGCCTCGGCCTCGGCCAGCGGGCCGGCCTGGGCCGCCTCGGCCTGCGCCTTGTCGACCTCGGCCTTGTACTGCGCCTTGACGATCGCGGTCTCCCGGGCGAATTCCGCCTGCTTGCGCTGCGACTCCTGCTCGGCTTCGGCGGCCGCCTGATTCGCCTGTGCCTGGGCGATCTGCGCCTGCTGCTGGATGGCCGCGTTGTGCGGCGCCGACATCGCGTTGATGTAGCCGAGCCCGTCGTCGTCGATGGACTGGATCTGCAACGCGTCGACCGTGAGGCCGATCCGGGCCATCTCCTCCTTGGAGCCGTCGAGGACCTCGGTCGCCAGCTTCTGGCGTTCCCGGATGATCTGCTCGACGGTCATCGAGCCGATGATCGATCGCAGGTGGCCGGCGAAGATGCGCCCGGTCAGCACGGACATCTGGTCCTGTTCGGACAGGAATCGCTGCGCGGCGCTGATGATGCTTTCGGTGTCGTTGCCGACCTTGAAGGCGATCACCGCACGGACGTTGAGCGTGATGCCCTGCTGGGTCACGCATTTCTCGGCGACCTCGGCCTCACACATGGCCAGCGTGAGGAAGCGGGCCTTGCGGAAGAACGGCATGATGAAGGCGCCGTGGCCGGTCACGACGCGGAAGGGGGCGTTGCTCTTGCTTCGGCCGCCGGAGATCAGCATCGCCTCGTCGGGGGAGGGCACTTTGTAACCGAGCATCGGAACTCCTTTTGGGTTTCGCTGTTGTATCCCGGGCGATCCGGGTCGTCAATTCAGATCACGCGAGTTCGTGCCAGGGTTCGACGGTTACCGTCCGGGCTCCCCTGACCTCCACCACCAGCACCCGTGCGCCCTTGGGCAAGGGGTCGTCGGACCACGCCAGGAAGGCCTCCTTGGCGCCCCGCACGGTGACCAGCACCTCGCCGGCCCCGCGGTCGCCGCGGGTAGCCACGGTCAACGTCCCCACGCAGCCGATTGCCGAGGCGTCGCTCACGAACGCATACTCCCGCATCGGGATTGCAGGCGTCGGGTTTCGTCTAAACGGGACCCGCGGTGAGGGTAACGACGTTGTTGCGGCTCTCCCGGGCCTTGATCCGGGAAACCCAGACGCGGCCACCGGTCGCCCGCGCGACGATGCTTTCCACCGTCTCGAACGTCCATGCGGCCGTGCCCGCCATTGCGGTGTCGTCCATGATCCGCAGGTCGATGACGCCCCGGTCGGCCAGCAACTCGAACAGGTCGCGTTGCGGGTCGTCGACGGCGATCAGCGTGGTGTGGTCGAACTGGTCCCGCAGCGCCGTCTTGACCTCGTCCAGTGTGACTTCGTCGATCACCGCGTCGGTCCCGGCTTCGGTTTCGGCACAGGCGAATTCGATGTCGAAGGCCCGTTCATAGCCGTGCAGGAAGAAACGCTTGCCTTGGTTGGCCCACGAGCGGTGGCAGCAGGGCAGGTTGTCGAACAACCTGCGCAGGTGGAACCTGGCCGTGCGACCCAGCGGGGCGTCGGCACGGTGGATCGTGGCCACGCGGGCCCCATCGGCGAAAACGGTGTTACGCATGGTGGTCAGCGTCCGGCGCCGGCCTTGCGGGATTCTCCATGGATTCTTGGAGCGCCAACGGCGGCCTATCGTGGTGATATGAACGTCGGTCCGGGAACGAGGTCGACAATCGCCGCGGCCATGCTGGCCGCCGCCGCGCTGCTTTCCGCGGCCCCGGCGGCCGCCGACCCGTCCGACGACGCCTTCCTGGGCGCCCTGGCGGACAACGGGATCGTCGTGAACGACCCGATCACCATGGCGCGCTCGGTCTGCGCGGGGCTCGACAGGAACCAGAAGACGAGCGTCGTGGCGATGAAGGTGATGAAGGACACCAGTCTTTCGGCGCGCCAAGCCGGATTCTTCGTCGGGCTCTCGGTGTCCGCCTACTGCCCGCAGTACAAGGGGCAGACGGACGGGTCGTTGGACTGGCTGAATCCGCTGCCCCCGCTTATGTGAGCTGAGCCGCTAGACCCAGTACGGGACGCGGGCGCGGTACTGCCGCATCGCGAACGCCGCCAGCACCCAGCCGACGGCGGTCAGCGCGGCCACCACGGCCCAGTGCCGCAGCTCCTGGTGGGCGCCCAGCAACGGGGCCCGCACGATGTCGAGATAGTGCAGCAGCGGGTTGAGTTCGACGATGCGCGACCAGCGCCCAGCGCCCTGCTGCCGCAACGTGTCGTCGTTCCAGATGATCGGCGTCATGAAGAACAGCAACTGCACCACCGAGAACAGCAGCGGACCGATGTCGCGATAGCGGGTGGCCAGGATGCCGAAACACAGTGACACCCAAATGCAATTGAGCACGATCAGCCCGAGCGCCGGGATGACCGACAGATCCGCCCACGACCACGGCTTGGGGTAGATGACCGCGATGACCGCGTAGATGACGATGTTGTGCGCGAACAGGATCATCTGCCGCCACACCAGCCGGTAGACGTGCACGGACAGCGGGGTGGGGAGTTGCTTGATCAGTCCCTCGTTGGCCACGAAGACGTCGGCACCCTCCAGGATGGCCGCGTTGATCAGGTTCCAGACGATCAGGCCGAGCGTGACGTACGGCAGGTGCACGGCGAGCTCGAGGTGAAACAGCTTGGAGTACAGGCCGCCCATCGCAACGGCGGTGGTGCCGGTCGCGATGGTGATCCAGAACGGGCCCAGCACCGAGCGGCGGTAGCGCTGCTTGATGTCCTGCCAGCCCAGGTGCAGCCACAGCTCGTGCCGGCGGAAGCCGGCGACCAGGTCGCCGCGGGCGCGGGTGAAGGTCCGCGACTGGGCGGCGGCGTCCAGAAACGTCATCGCGATCCTCCAGGTTCCGACGGTGGCGACCCGCTTCGAGGTTTGCCGAACTGTTCGCGACGGCCCAAGCGCCGCAAGCGAATCCACTCAGCGAGGCCCTTGGGATCGCGGCGGGTCACCACGAAGTACCAGCCGAACCGAACCCACTCCTGGAGCTGCAGCTTGCGCAGGCCGGGCTGCGACAGAAGGTAGCCGCGGTTGCGGTAGGTGTAGAACCGCTTGGTGGGGTCGTCGGGGTATTGGGTGTGCATGCGTCCGCCCAGGATCGGCCGGAATTCCGCCGAGCCGCAGGGGTGGAGGTAGATCGCGTCCAGGCAGGTGCCGAACGGCAGGCCCGACCGCACCAGCCGGCGATGCATCTCGACTTCGTCGCCGCGGATGAACAGACGCAGGTCGGGAACGCCGATCGCCTCGAGCGTGGCCGCCCGGAACAACGCACCGTTGAACAGAGACGCGATTCCGGGCAGCAGGTCCTGTCCGGCCTCGGTGCGCAATTCGCTTGCCCGCCTGCGCCATACCAGCCCGCGGCGCAACGGAAATGCCAGCCGCTCCGGGTCGTCCATGTTGCACACCATCGGCGACACCTCGGCCAGGGCGTGCTTTTCGGCGCACGCCAGCAAGGTGGCCAGCACGCGCGCGTCCTGCGGCCGCCCGTCGTCGTCGGCCAGCCACACCCAGTCGGCGCCCTGCGCCAACGCATGCAACATGCCCAACGCGAAACCGCCTGCGCCGCCCAGGTTTCGGCGCGAGGGCAGGTAGGTGGTCGGGATCGGCTGGCCGGCCACCAGGTCGCGGACCCGGCCGTCACCGCCCCCGTCGTTGTCGACGACGATGAGGTGGTCGGGTACCCGGGTCTGGCTGCTCAGGGTGCCCAGCGATTTGGCCAGTTCGTCGGGACGCCGGTGGGTGACGACGACGGCGAAGATGGAGTCACTCATCCCCGGACGCTCTTTGTGCCAGCGGATTGTCCGCCGCCGTCTCGGCGAGCACCTCGCGCACGTGCCGGGCCGCGTCCTCGCCCTCGTAGGCGCGCACCACGTCTTCGATGCCGCCGGACATGCGGATAACGCCGTGGTCGATCCACATCGCCGTCTTGCACAGCCGGGCGAGGAATTCGTTGGAATGGCTGGCGAACACCAGGATTCCGGACCTCTCCACCAAACTCTGCAACCTGGATTGCGCCTTCTTCATGAAGTCGGCGTCGACCGCGCCCAAACCCTCGTCGAGCAACAGGATTTCGGGGTCGATGCTGGTGACCACGCCCATGGCCAGCCGCACCCGCATCCCGGTGGAGTACGTGCGCAGCGGCATAGACAGGTAATCACCGAGCTCGGTGAACTCGGCGATCTCGTCCACCTTGGCCATCATCTGCTTGCGGGTCTGCCCCAGGAACAGCCCGCGGTTGGGCGAAGGTCACCGGCCGGGTCGCGCCCATCTTCGATCTGGGCGTCGGCATGGATCCCGAGATCTCCGGCTACGAGAACATCATCATCCGCGGGCTGTTCCTGGGGCAGACCCGCAAGCAGATGATGGCCAAGGTGGACGAGATCGCCGAGTTCACCGAGCTCG
>NZ_LZJJ01000083.1:0-1165 GCF_001667625.1 Mycobacterium sp. E1715 | reverse complement strand
ACCGGCTTCCCGTCGGCGAGCACACCCGCGACTACCCCGAACTCGACCAGGCCCCGGTGGCCGCGATCCCTGGCGACGCGGTCGAGCTGGGCGTGGTGCCCGGGCCGCGCGACGATTGGTTCGCCGACCCCGATGCTCTGGTGCACAACAATTGGGTCGCCTCCGACCGCAGCGACCGCGTGGGCATGCGATTGGTCGGCCGTCCCCTGCAGTACCGTTACCCGGACCGGCAGCTGCCCAGCGAGGGCACCACGCGTGGCGCAATTCAGGTACCGCCCAACGGATTACCCGTGATTCTTGGCCCCGACCACCCGGTGACCGGAGGTTACCCGGTGGTCGGCGTGGTGATCGACGAGGACATCGACAAGATCGCCCAGGTGCGTCCCGGGCAGTCGGTTCGCCTGCACTGGTCACGCCCGAGGGTGCTGGTGGCCGCCCAGGCGCCGGCCGCCGGCGCCGGCTGGCCGTTTTCCTGACCGTGATGTATTCCAGCTCACACAGAGCCGCGTGCCGGGCTCGAATCACCGCTAATCGGCGGTGATTTCGCGGCCTGACGCCCTACAGGTACTTACCAGATAACTGGTAATCAACTAACAGGCGATTCCGGGTCGTTTGAGTTGACCCATTCCCGCCCCGAATGTGAACATCGAAATGCACGGCGGGGCATGCCTCTTCATTCTCTGCGCCCAGATTTCCCCCCGCTGCGCCGGTGAGCGACGACACCTGGCGCGGATAAAGCCGAATGCGCCGGTGAGTGGGCCTGACGAGAGGGAGAGTTATGCACGCCAGGTTGCGCGGCACCATGAGCGCCGGCGGCGCCCCGTCAACCCAACGCGCACAGTCGGATTCATCGTTGACGAAAGGTGAGAATCGGATGGCCCGCAATCACCGCATCGCGGACTGGAATCCGGAAGACACGGCTGCCTGGGAGGCCGGCAACGCCAAGATCGCCCGCCGCAACCTGTTGTGCACCGTCGCAGGCGATCACGTCGCCTTCTCGATCTGGACGCTGTGGCCCGTCATGGCGCTGTTCATGCCCGAGCACGTCTACGGCTTCTCCGCCGGTGACAAGCTGCTGCTCGGCGCCGTCGCAACCCTGGTCGGCGGCCTGGCCCGGATCCCCTACACGCTGGGCATCGCCGCCTTCGGCGGCCGCAACTGGACC
>NZ_LZJJ01000082.1:0-19778 GCF_001667625.1 Mycobacterium sp. E1715 | reverse complement strand
GGTGGCCTCGTCCGCGGCGGCCGCAACCGGCCCGCCGGTCCTGATGGGACCGCCGGTGGGCGCCGGGGCCGCGCCGCGCCGGACGCGGGTGATGTGGCCGGTGGGCCAGTCCAGCACCCGCTCCAGCTTCTCCAGCGTGGTGCGGCGCGGCCAGCTGCGGCCCTTCTCGAAGTTGATCAGGGCGCCCGCGTTGATGATTCCGTCACGGTCCAGGCTGCGCTGGGAGATCCCCAATTGCTGACGGCGTTCAGCGACCGCGCTGCCCGCGCGGATGACGCCGGGGTCGCTTTCGTCGTCCCACCACTGTTCGTCCTCGGCCTCGAACGGGCGCATGACCTGGGTCGATTCGTCGAGCGGTACGTCCGATCGCTGCTGTGGGGTGAGCGTCACGGCGACCCCGTCGGGCGCACCGAGACAGATGGTGGTGGCGCCGGTGATCAACACGGAGCTGCGGCGTACCCCGTCGACGAACATCCCGTTGGTGCTGGTGTCGAATGCCTGCCAGCCCTCGCGGTGCGGCTCGAGCCGGACGTGCGACCGCGAGATCCGCTCGTCGTCCACCTCTACCGTGGCCCCGGCGTCCCGTCCGATGACGGCGACGCCGGCCGCGGGCGCCAGGGTGCGCGTCGCCTGGCCGACCCGCACGGTGAGCGCGGTCGTCGGTTGGTCGAATGTCACTGATCGCTCCTCGGTCGAGTAGGCGCCCCACTGCTGCGGTAGGACTCGGTGCACCACTGCTGCATGCTACATCCGACCCGCGTGCACCGGTCCCGGGAAATCCACCATGCGGCGGCGGTGTCGCCGAGCCCTGGCCCGCCTGCACGCCGTACCGCGTCGCAGCCCCGGCACGTCTGCGCAGTTCAAAGCGGCACTGCGCCCGACGCCGTCACTGCGCTCGACCACGCCATGGCGCACCGTTTAAAAGCGTTGCGCGCGACTACCGCTTCGGTTAAAGTTGAAGCAGTGGCGGGCCGATCCGCCGCGAGGCACGGAAGAGAGGGCCCCTCGATGCAGCCACACCCGCCCCTGGCGCCACGGCAAAACCCCCAACCGGTTGCACCGGGACGCTGTTACGAGCCGCGCACCGAACCGCTGCGCCGGCCCGTCGCGTGGAGGCCGCAGCCCGTGCCTTACCCGCCGCCGCCCATCGGTGCGAACGCCTGGGCGCCGGCCACCTTCCGTGCGGCCGGCGGGACACCCCGCCGCGGGCACCTGCCGCTCTATCTGGGAGCGGCGGCCGCCGTGGCCGCCGCGATCGCGGCCATCGCGGGTTTCTGGGTGCCGGGATTCTTCGTCACCAGGCAGCTCGATGTCGCCGCCGTCCAGTCCGGCGTCGCACACGTCCTGTCCGACCCGGCGGGTTACGGCGCCCGGGACGTCAGCGACGTCACCTGCAACGACGGGCAGAACCCGACCGTCACCAAGGGCGGCACCTTCACCTGCCAGGTGACCATCGATCACCTCAAACACCAGTTCGTGGTCACCTTCACCGACGACTCGGGCAGCTATGAAGTCAGCGCCCCGAAGGGCACCAAGGTCTAAAGCGCCGCCGCGACGTGCACTACCGCGTCTCGCTGCCGTCGGCGTCCCAGCTCCCCGGCAGCATGGGAATCTTTGGGCCGCCGCCGAACTCGTCACCGTCCAGAGTGGCCAGTCCCGTTGCCGCAGCGGTCGCCTCGCGGCGGCCGGTGCCCGCGAACCCCAGCCTTCCCGCGCCGTTCTCCGATGCGAGCGCCGAAGGCTCGCCGGCCGGGGCGCCCCAATCCGGATCGACGCCGACGTTCATGTCGGCGAACTCGTCGCCGTAGTCGCGCCGCGTCGCCCGCTTGCGCCGTCGCGCCCTGGCCTGTCCGCGTGCCGCGGCGGCCGCGGCGGCGGTGGCGCTATCCGGTTCCGGCGCTTTCCTTTTGGCGCTGGAGCTGGCCGCGGCGCCCATGCCCGAGCCGAACCCGATGCCGGGCGGGGCGATGACGTAGGGCGGGGCGAAACCCGCGGCGTGCGGTGGCGGCGGGGCGGGTGGCGCGGAGCTGGCGACGGTGGTCACGGTCGAAGCGGGTGCGGACGCCGGGGCGGAGGCGGGCGCCGGGGCCGGCGCGACGGTGGACGGCGCGACCGCGACGGCCGGAGTGGGACTGGGCGGTGGGGCGGCCGCCGGCAGTGGCGCCGGCGTGACGGCGGGCGGGGCCATGCTCGCCAGGCCGGCCAACCCGGCGAAGCCACCGACGGCGCCGAAGGGGGCGGCCGCGAGCAGGACCGCGGGGGCCAGCAATTCCGGCTGGCTCGTGAAGATCTCGAGGATGTGCGTCGGCCAGTCGAACAGCATGAGTTGAACGATGTACTGGAACGCCAGCGCCGGATTGTGCACCAGGTAATAGCCGAATTGCTGGAAATCCTCCAGCAGTTCCAGCGCCCGGACCACCCAGAACAGCGGGTCTCCCGCGTTGGTATAGGCGTCGTAGGGCAAGCCGTTGACGGTGCCCTGCGCGGGGTCCCAGTTGATGCCGAGGTTCCTCAGGATGTTGGCGATGAAGTCGTCGAGCGGGTTGTCGATCGTGGGGTCGTGGATGTCGCCGCCCGAGTCTTGGCTGGAGGCATCGGATTTGACTATCGGCGGGGCGGGGTCCGTTTGCGGCGTGGACTGCACAGCCGCGGCGGACACCGCTTGGTAGGTGGTCATGGTGGTGGCCGCTTGAACCCACATCCGCGCGTAATCGGCCTCGTTGACCGCGATCGGGATCGTATTGATGCCAAAGAAATTCGTCGCCACCAACGCCCCGTGGACGGCGTGGTTGGCGGCGAGTTCCGGCAGCGTCGGCATGGCCGCCAGCGCCGCGGTGTAGGCGACTGCGGCCGTCTCGTGTTGGGCGGCGGTCGCCGCGCTGTGCGCACCGGCTTGCGTCAGCCACGCCAGGTATGGCGCATGGGCGGCCACATACGATTCCGCGCTGGGCCCCTCCCACGAGGCAGCCTGCGTCGCGGCCAGGACGCCGCTGAGTTGTGCTGCGGCCGAGGCGTATTCGGCGCTCAGTTCGGACCATGCCCCTGCCGCCGAAAGGAGCGACGCGGGACCGGGGCCGCTGCTGAGCGAGGCGGAGTGCACTTCCGGTGGCGAGGCCATCCAGATGGGCGCCGTCATGGGTACTCCTCGGGCTGGAGGTCTTACCAGGCAGAGGAGAGCTTAATGAAAATGATTTCCGTTATCAACTCGGCGGGTGGGCCGGGCCGCCCCGGTGCTACACCAACGGGCGGCCCGTCCTGATCCGGCGATCGACGTCGGCCAGCAGGACATTGAAGGGAAACTGCCGAATGAACCGCGGCAAGCGCCGGTTCACCAGCGCAAGCGTCCCGATCAGCCGGTCGAAGCGCCGTTGCCTGGTGGCATCCCAGGGCAGTCGCATCTCGTCGCGGAACCGCTGCGGCAAGAAACCCGTGGTGATCAGCAGAGCGAAGCTGTCGGAGGCGCGCTGCAGGCGGTGGGGCAACGTCAGCCCCGGGATGCGACTGGCGGCTATCGGGTACAGGTACTCCCGCACGGCGTCGTCGATGTGCACCTTGGCCAGCGACTCCTGCCAATACCGGTCGAACGCCGCGCGGTCCGGCGGCCACATCTCCGGCGGCACCTGCAACGTGGTGGCCAGGGCCATGCCCTCGCGGTAGTGGCGGTCGGCGTCCTCGCCCTCCAGCTCGCCGATGAACATCCGGTAGATGTCCACGCCGCCCTTGTACAGGCAGGCCCCCACCCAGAGCTGCAGGTCGGGATCGAAAGCGTTGTACTGCACCGGACTTTCGGGGGTGGAGTAGACCTGCGCGTGTGCCCGGTTCACCGCTCGGCGGAACGCGTCCTTCTGGGCGTCGCTGCCTCTGGTCGCCACCGCCAGGTACGTGAAGGTCGTGCGGGCGCGCTTGATCGGGTGCAGGTCGATTCGGCCGCTTTCGACGCGGCTCTCCATGACGCCGTAGCCGACACCGGGGCGCCCCAGTTGCATGATCACGTTCGCCGGGCCGGCCAGCAGTGCCACTCCCATCAACCCCTCGTCGATGCCGAGCGGCCGTCGGCGCCGCCGCGCGGGGGATCGCCGTGGCGCATCGGCGACGGGGCGCTCGACGTGCCGGACCGGTTCGCGAACAGCCTCGTGTAGTGCCATGGTCAACCCCTCCAACGGCGCCGCCCGGGAATGTGCGAACGCGCGTTTCCTGATATTGTCGTGGCCTCGCGTTGGTGTCAAGATGGTTCGCATGAGCGAAACCTCGGGGGCGCGGCCGTACCGCGGCGTCGAGGCCGCGCAGCGCCTGGCCACGCGTCGGAGTCGGCTGCTGGCCGCGGGCCTGGACCTCCTCGGGGCGGAGCAGCAGAACATCTCCGCGGTCACGGTTCGCGGCGTGTGCCGCCAGGCCGGCCTGGCGGCCAGGTATTTCTACGAAAGCTTCGCCGACAAAGACGAATTCGTCGCCGCCGTGTTCGACTCGGTGGTCGCCGAGCTGGCGGCCACCACCCAGGCCGCAGTCGCTGCCGTGCCGGCGCACGAGCAGACGCGGGCTGGGATGGCCAACATCGTGCGCACCATCGCCGACGACGCGCGCCTCGGGCGCCTGCTGTTCAGCACGCAGCTGGCCGATCCGGTGATCGTGCGCAAGCGCGCCGAATCCACCGCGCTGTTCGCGATGCTGTCCGGCCAGCACGTCGGAGACGCGCTGCGAGTGCCTGCCAATGACCGCATCAAGGCCGCGGCGCACTTCGTCGTCGGCGGCGTCGGGCAGACCATCAGCGCCTGGCTAGCCGGCGACGTCCGACTCGAACCGGAAGAGCTCGTCGATCACCTGGCCGCCCTGCTCGACGAGCTCGCCGAGCCCAACCTCTACCGACCGACCGAGGCGCGCGCGGAATCCTGACGCGGCGTTCTCACACCGGGCACCCGGTGGGCCACCCCGTGGTCGCGGTGAGCGAGAAGTCGCTCAAGGCGCCCGAAATCTGTTGTCCCAATTCGGCATTCGAGTTCTGGCCGTCCGCCTCGTAGCCCAGGAACGAAACGAACACCTGTTCGCGCATTCTGCCCGACAGCAACGCCAACACCCCGTTCGTGCGGCGCATCGTCGCGGCAGTCACCCCGGGGTACAGGGACTTCATGGCGAAGTAGTCGGCGTCCGTGCCGTCGGGGCGGTTGGCAGCCGGGTCGACCGCACCGAGGTTGGACGACACGACGGCTGTTGCGCTTCCGGTGGCCACGCCGATCAGCCGGCGCATGACGCGTCGTGGGATCAGAGGAACGAGCGGGAGCAACGCCCAGCGCTCGTCCGGCTCATCCTGATGGCGGAGCAACGCCTGCCTTAGCGCGGCGCGGATCTCGCGCAGGTCCGTCACGGGCGCGGGGCCCACCATGACGTCGACATTGGTGACCGCGTTCGCGCGCGTATCAGCCGGGCCGCGCTCGTTGACGGGTATCCCGACGGTGACCGTGCCGTCCGCGGCGACCCGTCCCACCCGCTGGGCCAGGCGGGCCGCCAACCCGGCCAGCAGCGCGTTGCTGGTTCCCCCCAAGGCGTTCGCGCGGGCGTCCCACTCGTCGGCATTGACGAAGATGGTTGCCGTTGGGAGAGCGACGGTTTCGTCAGCCCCGGTGAGCGGTCGCCGGTTGGGTGACCGGACATCGGCCACGGTGCCGCCGCCGCCACGGCCGGCCAGTCGCGCCGCGGCGACCACGGCGCGGCCGACCCGCGGCACGTCGCGCGCGGCTTGGTATGCATCCTCGCGCAGCGCCCGCCACCGCGGCCGCGATCCCGCGGCGGGCCAGCCGTTCGCGCGGTCGCGTCCCTGGGCCGCGTCCGCCAGCGCCTCGCACAACCCGACCCCGTCGCTGAGGCAATGCGTGACGACAAGGCTCACCGCCGCTCCCCCATCGGTGAGCGGCAGCACCGCGAGCTGCCATCCGGGCCCGCGTTCGGCGTCCGGTCGCCTGGCCGCCTGCACCTCCAGCCAGGAGTCGACGGCATCGCGCGGCCGGGGCACCGCGACGAACTCGATGCCTGGCTGATCGCCGGGCGTGACCCACCGATGGCGGCCAAACGGTAACGGGGACCGTTCGATCCGGCGGCATAACCGGCCCCGCTGCAAATGGTGATGGAACTCTTGCAGGCCGTCGATGCCGACGGCGCGGTTGTAGATCCACACACATTGCACGAGGCTGGTGGTTCCGGTTGCTCGCTCACCGAGAAAGAGGGTCTGGTCGGCCAGATCCAGCACGTTGCTCATCGCTAGGCCGCCTCGTTGTCGTCTTCCCCTGGGGCTTTCGTGCTCGCCGGCCCACCTCGCGGCGCTACGACGTCCGCCTGCTGTGCGATGCCGGTGGCCACGCGCCCGAACACCCGGGTCAGCGTCGCGATGTAGCGATCCACCGACTCGCGGGCCACCGGGTTGTCCGGGAAGGAGATGGTCACCGTGGTATTCGCGGCCTGCCGGTTGATCCACATGTTGATGCCGCCGGCGGACAGATTGTCACCGTAAGTACCGAAATTCAGCTCAGCCCACAGGCCGGCGAGTGGGATTTTGCGAAAGTCGAGGAACGACAACATCATCGGCAAACGGGTGGGCGGCTTTATCTCCAGATCGTCCGATGCCGCAGCCAGCTCCATGACCCGCTCAACCGGCACGTCGGCAAGATCCTTGGCCGCATCGAACGACTTCTGGGCGGCTCGGGCCGCCTCGCCGAATGTGGTCCCGGCGGTCGGCACCGTGACCGGCACGAGGCTGGCGAACCAACCCACCGTCATGGTGTCTATGCCGGGCGCCCGGGTGTCCCTGGCCGTGAACCCGTGAAACACCTCACCGCCGGCCAACTCGTGCTCGGCCAAAGCGGTGCAGGCAAGAACTCCGCCGACGAATCGCGCGCCGGCGGCGCTGCACATGGCGTCGAAAGTCTCCGTGCCGGTGGCGTCCAGCAGCTCCACGGTCAACAAGTCGCCCTTGCTGCTGGACCATGTATCCCCAAGGGGGAGAGGAAAACTCGGCCAGTCACCGTCGGCATCGCGGGCGAACGCAATCCATTCCTTTGCCTCGGGGCAGTCCAGCGTCAGGCTCCGTGCCTTCTCACGCTGTCGCGCGGCATAGTCCTGATAGCTCCCGACCTCGGGAAGCGCGAGGGACGGGTGACCCTGCATGAGTTGCTGATAGGCCAAGTGGATATCGACGAAGATGACACCGGCGGACAGGCCATCGATGTGCAGGTGATCGACGCTGGCATAGAACGTGAAATAGTCTTCGTGCTGCACGACTCCGAATGTGAAGCAACCCCATTCGAGCGTTCCCGGCGTCGCCGTCAGCACATGGTTGCGCACTTGATCGGCGGCCATGTGTCCGAACTCCATGGGCACAAGCTCTACGGCGTCGGGGTTGTCGATCGCGCGACGCACGATTACACCGTTCTCGATTTCGAACCAACTGCGGTAGGTGTCGTGGCGACGGACATGCGAATTGACCACTGCGGTCATCGCTGGTATGTCACATACGCCGGGAATGTCCCAGGCCACTATCATCAATCGCGGTATCTGCCTGCGCAATGCACCACTGTGATAGGCGGCCCAAATATGTTGCCCCTGCTGGTAACTCGGAGCACAGTCGCTTTGTGGCGCGTTGCGAGCTGCTTCCTGCGTGAGCGGTGAGGCCGTCCACGCGGTGACCGGGCCATGGGGCGGTTGCCATTCCTTGATGTTGCCGAGCGAGACCATCTGCTTAAGTCCCCGTTCTTCCGATGCCGAATTGCCTTGGCGGGGGCAGGGATGCAGGCGGGCTTTTTCGCATGGCTTTTAGCCAAGCACGAATTCCCTTTGGGCTGAATACTTTGCGACGTGCTTCCCGGATGTCGGGACCCGAACTTATGGCGTCGCTATGCACCCCCTGTGTCGCCGCTGAGGACGGTAGCGCACGGTTGCGACGAAGGCAACAATTGCGCGGTGCTGTGAAGCATCCCACATCGCTCCAGTCGGACCGGCGATGCGGCGGCCGGGTTTGCCGATCAGTCGCTTCGGTGGCGCGCCTATATAAGGGCGCGCTCGAGGGGAGGAGTCGTTGCCCGAGCGGCCGTTGCGCCCGAAGTTAAGAGACGGCCATCGGCCCGGTTGGCAGCCGGCCCCAACCCGAGGTGGCGGTAAGCGAGAAGTCGGTCAGGGCCTCCGAAATGTGCTGCCCTAACTCGGCTTGGGAGTTGTGCCGACCCAGCTCGTAGGCCAGGAACGAGACGAAGACCCGGCCGTGCACCCTGCCCGACAGCAGCGCCAGCGCGCCGTTGGTGCGGTACATGGTCGCGGTGGTCACACCCGGGTAGACAGTCTTCATCGCGAAGTGGTCGGCCTCGGTGCCGTCCGGCCTATTGACGGCCGGGTCCATCGACCCGAGGTTGGACGACACGACGGTGACGGCACTGCCGGTGACCACACCGATCAGTCGCCGCATGACACCTTGCGGGATCAAGGGAACCAGCGGCAACAAGGCCCAGCGTTCGTCGGGCTCATCCTCGTGGCGGGACAGCGCCTCCTTGATGCCGGCGCGGATCTCGCGCAGGTCGGTCGTCGCGGGCGTGGGGTCGACCGTGATGTCGACGTTGACGACGGCGTTGGCACGGGTGTCGCCCGGGGTGCGCTCGTTGACGGGCATCCCCACGTTGACGGTGCCGTCCGCGGCGACCCGGCCCACGCGTTGTGCAAGGTGGGCCGCCAATCCGGCGAGCAGCGCGTTGCTGGTTCCCCCCAACGCGGTTGCGCGGGCGTCCCACTCGTCGGCGTCCACGAAGATGGTCGCCATGGGCAGCTCGAGGGGTCGGTCCGGCCCGGCGGGCGGCGCGGGCCGCTTGTTGGCCGGCGCAACGGCGGTCGCGTCGCGGCCGGCCCGGGCCATGCGTGCCGCCGCGACCACGGCGCGGCCCACATGGGCTGTGTCCCGCGCGCTTTGGCGCGCGTCCTCCCGCAGCGCCTGCCACCGTCCCCGGGATGCCGCCGCGGGCCAGTCGATCGCGTCGTCGCGGCCGCACGCCGCATCCGCCAAGGCCTCGCACAGCCCGACGCCGTCGGTGAGGCAGTGGGTCACCACCAGGCTCACCGCCGCGCCGCCGTCGGTCAGCGGGAGCACCCCCAGGTGCCAGCCCGGGCCATGCTCGGCATCCGGCCGCTTACCCGCCTGTTCGGCCAGCCACGCTTCGAGATCGTCGCGAGGCCGGGGCGTCGCGACGATCTCGAGGTCCGACTGGCTGGTGGGCGCCACCCAGCGATGCCGGCCGAACGGCAACGGGGACCGTTCGATGCGGCGGCGCAAGCGGCCCCGACCGAGGTGGCGATGGAAGGCGCGCAAACCGTCGATGTCGATCGGGCGGTCGTACACCCAGATCGCCTGCAACACACTGGTCGTGGCGGTCGCCCGCTCGCCCAGGAAAAGGGTCTGGTCGGCCAGGTCCAGCAGGTTGCTCATCGCTAGGCCGCCTCGTCGTCGTTCTTGGTCGGCGCGGTAATGCCCGGCTGGCCTCCGGTGGCGTCGACGACGCGCGCGAACATCTCACCCAACGTCGCGATGTAGCGATCCACGGACTCGCGCGCCGTCGCGTTGTCCGGGAAGGACATCGTCACCGTCGTCTTCTCGGCGTGGCGGTTGATCCACATGTTGATCCCGCCGTGCGACAGGCTGTCGCCGTAGGTGCCGAAATTGGTCTCCGCCCACAACCCGGCAAGCGGGATCTTCCGAAAGTCGAGGAAGGACAGCATCATCGGCAGACGCGTGGGCAGCTTGATGCCGAGTTCGTCGGGTGCGCCCAACTCCAGCAGTCGCTCGACCGGAACACCGGCGAGATCCTTGGCCGCGTCGAACGACTTCTGGGCGGCCCGGGCGGCCTCGGGGAAGGTAATTCCCGCGGTCGGCACCGTGACCGGGACCAGGCTCGCGAACCAACCCACCGTCATGGTGTCGATGCCCGGCGTCCGGGTGTCCCTGGCCGTGAACCCGTGATACACGGCGCCGCCGGTCAATTCCCGCTCCGCCAACGCCGTGCAGGCGAGGACCCCGCCGATGAACCGGGCGCCGGCCGCACAGCACACGGCGTCGAAAGCCTCCGTGCCGGCCGCATCCAGCAGATCGACGGTTACCAGGTCACCCTGGCTGTTGGTCCAGGTCTCGCCCAGCGGCAACGGGAAGCTGGGCCATTCGCCGTCGGTGTCGCGCGCGAACGCGATCCAGTCCTTGATCTCCGAAGACGACAGGGTGAGCCCGGCGACCTTCGCGCGCTGCCGCGCGGTGTAGTCGCGGTAGCTTCTGACCTCGGGAAGCGCTGCGGACCGCCGGCCCTGGACGAGTTCCTGATAGGCCAGGTGGATGTCGACGAAGATCACACCCGCCGACAGGCCGTCGATGTGCAGATGGTCCACGCTCGCATAGAACGTGAAGTAGTCGGCGTGCTGCACGACGCCGTAGGTGAAGCAACCCCATTCGAGCGTTGCGGGGGTCGTCGTCAGCACGTGGGTGCGCACTTGGTCGACCGTCCTGTGCCCGAACGACATCGGAACGAAGTCGATGACGCCGGGGTCCTCGATCGCGTGGCGCACGATGACGCCGTTATCGAATTCATACCAACTGTGGTAGGTGTCGTGCCGGCGGACGTGCGCGTTGACCGCGGCCGTCATCGCCGGGATGTCACACGTTCCGGGAATGTCCCACGATACGATCATCAGGCGCGGTAGCGCCCGGTTCATCGCCCTGCCATGGTAGGCGGCCCAGAGGTGTTGAGACTGTTGATAACTCGGAGCCAGATCACTTCGTTGCGCGGCGCGAGCCGCTTCGCACGCCGAAGGTGAAGCCGTCCACATGGTCAGCGGCCCCTGGGCCGGTTGCCATTCGTAGATGTTTCCGAGTGCGACCATCTCCCCCAGTCCCCGTTCTGCGGTGCCGATGTTGTGCGCGGCATGGGAGGAGCCGAGAAGCCGTGCGGCAACGGACTTTCCGCGCAGCACAAAATAAACCTTCGTGTCGGGATTCTTGGACGCCGTAGGTCGGGCTGAAGTTACGGCGTCGCTTGCACCCCCCTGTGTCGCTGCTATTGGACATTAGTCGAGGAAGACGGTCTTTTACGCCGTTTTGCGAAGATTCGCAATTGGCGTGTGTCGGCGCCGCCTCGCCAGTAGTCTTCTTTCCCTTCGGTTGTGTTCCGACGCCGGACCGGCAAGCCAAACCGTCACCGCCTCACGGCAATAGGGGCAGATCCCACAGCCGCATCCCGGGATCCAGCAACCAAAATCGCTCCATGGTCAGGCGCATCAGCCGCAACGCGCTGACGACCATGAAGGCCGCCAGCGGCAGCTCGACCAGCACCGCGGTGGCCACCGACAGCCAGAGGTCGTTGGGGCCCGCGGTCATCAGGTCGAACCAGGCGTCGCACATCAGGAGCACCCCGGTGGTGAACGCGGCCGGAATCAGCACCTGACGACGCAGGAAGCCCAGAACGGCGGTCGCCACCATGAACGTCATCAACAGGATGTCGAAGCCCACCCAGGTGAGGGGCCAGTCGTGCACGACGTAGTTCTCCGGCAGCGTGGTGGACAGATACCCCACCCAGGGGATCATCACCGCCGAACCACCGACCATCAGACTCAGCCGGATGCGTCGCACGCGGGCCAGGAAGAGGGGGTCGATGACGTCGCTCACCGGCTGTTCCAGCCGGGAGATGAGCTGCCGACGCTGCTCGGGGGTCAGGGCCGCAATCTGCGCGTCGGTCAGGATGCCGTCGGTCATCGACGACCGGCGGCCACCGGAGGCCGGCGGTCCGCCGCGGTCCTGGGCACGGCCTGAACATCACTGGAATCGAATTCCTTTATCCAGCAAGCGAATTCGAGGGTGATGCCGTCGGGGTCCTGAAAGTAGAACGACCGGACGTACACCCCGGGGTGCACTGTCGCGGACACCTGCATGGGGCTCTCGTCATGGTTCAGCACCGGGCCGACCCGCACCCCCTTGTCCTTGAGCCGCTGGCGGTAGGCGTCGAACTTCTCGGCCGGCACGTGGAATGCCAGGTGGTTCATGGTGCTCACCGCGCTGGTGATGTCGCCGATGCCGGGGATGGCGCCCGGCGACGAGATGCCCGGCACCCGGTCGGGGGCGTCGGCGAACCAGAAGAACGCCACGCAGTCGCCGTTGCCGGCGTCGAAGAAGAAGTGCTGGCCGGCGCCGCCGGGCAGGTCCAGCGACTTGATCAACGGCATGCCGAGGATGTTGGTGTAGAAGTCCACGGTGCGGGCCATGTCCGAGCACACCAGCGCGACGTGGTTGATTCCGCCGAGTTCGAATTCCGTGTTGGTGTTCTGCGGCTTGATCATCGCGCGGCTCCCCTCGGTCCCCGGCTTGAAGTCCTGGCGAAGATGTGATTCTGAATCTAACATCAGCTTCAGTTTTCTTTCGAGATGTCGATCGCCAACAGGGCCGCTGAAATGACTCCTCACACCGGTGCCGCAGGGGTTGTCCGCGAATTCGTCGGGCTACCGTCGCGCACCGCAGGGCGTGCCGGGGCGGGTGGGCATCCTTGCCAGGGGCTGTACCACCGCGGGGTGGGCCGCAAGCCGAAGGTGGCGATGATCGCCACGCATTATCAGATCGACTTCTCCGAGCACTACCTCGCCGACTACATGGCCACCCGAGGGGTCGGTTTCCTCGGCTGGAACACCCGGTTCCGCGGCTTCGAAAGCAGTTTCCTGTTGGACCACGCGCTGGTCGACATCGGCGTCGGGGTGCGCTGGTTGCGCGAGGTTCAAGGCGTTGAAACCGTTGTCCTGCTCGGTAATTCGGGTGGCGGATCGCTGATGGCCGCTTATCAGTCGCAGGCGGTGGAGCCGAACGTGACCCCGCTGGACGGGATGCGGCCCGCGGCGGGACTGACCGAGCTGCCGGCCGCGGACGGATACGTTGCGGCCGCCGCGCATCCCGGGCGACCCGACGTGTTGACAGCCTGGATGGACGCCGCCGTCGTCGACGAGAACGATCCCGTGGCCACCGACGCCGACCTGGACCTGTTCAACGACCGCAACGGACCGCCCTATTCGCCGGAGTTCCTCGACCGCTATCGGCGCGCGCAGACCGCGCGCAACCATGCCATCACCGACTGGGCCGAGAAGGAACTCAAACGCGTTCGCGCGGCGGGTTTTTCCGACCGCCCGTTCAGCGTCATGCGCACGTGGGCCGATCCCCGCATGGTGGACCCGAGTATCGAGCCGACGAGGCGTCAACCGAACACGTGTTACGCGGGGCACCCGGCGAAGGCGAACCGTTCCGCGCACGGCATCGCCGCGGCCTGCACGCTGCGCAGCTGGCTGGGCATGTGGAGCCTGCGGGTGGCACAGACTCGCGCCGAGCCGCACCTGGCCCGGATCACCTGCCCGGCGCTGGTGATCAACGCCGAGGCCGACACCGGTGTCTTTCCGTCGGACGCCCAACGGATTTACGCCGCGCTCGCCAGCGGAGACAAGACGCAGGCGTCGGTCGACACCGACCACTACTTCACCACCCCGGGCGCCCGCGGCGAGCAAGCCGATCTGATCACCAAGTGGATCGCCAAGCGGTTTCGCTGAGAACCGCCACCCGGTGACCGCTGTGGTCAACCAACCGACCGGTTGTTAGTTTGGAAGGTGCTTGGCCGAGACACGACTCGAAAGCATGGGAAGGCGACCAATGCCGATCGCTATCACTCCTGAGCATCAAGACCTGGCCGATTCCGTGCGGTCGTTGGTGGCGCGCATCGCGCCATCCGAGGCGTTGCACGCGGCGATGGAAACGCCGATCGACAATCCGCCACCGTACTGGCGGGCGGCGGCCGAACAGGGCCTGCAGGGTTTGCACCTCGCCGAGTCCGTCGGCGGGCAGGGCTTCGGGATCCTCGAATTGGCGGTCGTGCTGGCCGAGTTCGGTTACGGCGCGGTGCCCGGACCTTTTGTGCCCTCCGCGATCGCCAGTGCCCTGATCTCCGCCAACGACCCCGACGCGAAGGTGCTCTCCGAACTGGCGTCCGGCGCCGCGATCGCCGCCTACGCGATGGACTGCTGCGGGCTGACCGCGACCCGCCATGGCGACACGTTGGTGCTGCGCGGCGAGGTCCGCGCGGTGCCCGCCGCGGCGCAGGCGTCCGTGCTGGTGTTACCGGTCGCGATCGACAGTGGCGAGGAATGGGTGGTGCTGCGCGCCGAGGAGCTCGAGATCGAGCCCGTCAAGAGCATCGACCCGCTGCGACCCGTCGCCCACGTGCGGGCCAACGCCGTCGAGGTCGGCGCCGACGCCGCGTTGCGCAACCTGAGCATGGCCACGGCGCACGCGCTGATGACCACACTGCTGTCCGCCGAGGCGATCGGGGTGGCGCGTTGGGCCACCGACACGGCGTCGCAATACGCCAAGATCCGCGAGCAGTTCGGCAGGCCGATCGGCCAGTTCCAGGCCATCAAGCACAAGTGTGCGGAGATGATCGCGGACACCGAACGGGCCACCGCGGCGGTATGGGACGCCGCCCGCGCCATCGACGAGGCGCGCGAAAACGACTGGGACATCACCGGTTCCCACGTCGAGTTCGCGGCCGCCGTCGCGGCGACGCTGGCCCCGGCGGCAGCCCAGCGGTGCGCGCAGGATTGCATTCAGGTGCACGGCGGGATCGGCTTCACCTGGGAGCACGACACCAACGTGTACTACCGCCGGGCATTGATCCTGGCCGCCTCCTTCGGCCGCGGGTCGGAGTACCCGCAGAAGGTGGTGCACACCGCGACGAGCACCGGCCTGCGCGCGGTCGACATCGACCTCGACCCCGACACCGAGAAGCTGCGCGAGGAGATCCGGGCCGAAGTGGGCGCGCTGAAGGCGATGGAACGCGACGAGCGCAAGGTCGCCATCGCCGAGGGCGGATGGACGCTGCCGTATCTGCCGAAACCGTGGGGCCGCGCCGCCGGTCCGGTCGAGCAGATCATCATCGCCCAGGAGTTCACCACCGGCCGGGTCAAGCGCCCGCAGATGGGCATCGCGACCTGGATCATCCCGTCGATCGTCGCCTTCGGGACCGAGGAGCAACAGCAGCGGTTCCTGCCGCCGACCTTCCGCGGCGAGATGATCTGGTGCCAGCTGTTCTCCGAGCCCGGCGCCGGCTCGGACCTGGCGGGGCTGAGCACCAAGGCGACCAGGACGGACGGCGGCTGGCGGATCACCGGCCAGAAGATATGGACCACGGCGGCGCAGCTCTCCCAGTGGGGGGCGTTGCTGGCGAGAACGGACCCGAGCGCCCCCAAGCACAATGGCATCACCTACTTCCTGCTCGACATGAAGAGCGAGGGTGTCCAGGTGAAGCCGCTGCGCGAGCTCACCGGGAACGCGATGTTCAACACCGTCTACATCGACGACGTGTTCGTGCCCGACGAGTGCGTGCTCGGTGAGGTGAACCGGGGCTGGGAAGTCAGCCGCAATACCCTTACCGCGGAACGGGTTTCGATCGGCAGCAGCGAGGCGAACTTCCTGGCCACCCTGGGCCAGTTCGTCGAGTTCGTTCGTGACGGACAGTTCGACCCGGTCGCCAGACACCGCGCCGGTCAGTTGATCGCCGAGGGCCACGCCGCCAAGGTGCTGAATCTGCGCTCGACGCTGTTGACGCTGGCCGGCGGGGATGCCATGCCGTCGGCGGCCATCTCCAAGCTGTTGTCGATGCGGACCGGCCAGGGGTACGCCGAGTTCGCGGTGTCCTCGTTCGGCACGGATGCCGCCATCGGAGACCCCGGCGAACCGCCCGGCAAATGGGGCGAATACCTGCTGGCGAGCCGCGCCACCACGATCTACGGCGGCACCTCCGAGGTGCAGCTGAACATCATCGCCGAGCGGTTGCTCGGGCTTCCTCGCGATCCCTGACCGCCACTTGGGCATTGGCCCCGGAGAGGGGCCATGCCGACCTGAGGGGTGGTCAGGCCGGCATGGTTTCCCCCCCATCCCGTGGGCCGGTCAACCTTGGAGTGGATCGGCACGTCGAGGTTGACCGGTTACCACGGGGAGGGTGGTTCACCACCACCAGTTCCACCAGTGACCGGGGGCCCAGAATCCGCGGTTGCCCGAACCCCATCCGGGGTGGCCTCCCCCGCCCCATCCGTGGCCACCCCATCCATGGCCGCCATGACCCCCGCCTGGACGGTCAGGGATGATGCCGGGACCGCCGGGCGCACCGTGGGGGCCGGCGGTGGTGAAGCTGGTGTCGATACCTGGCGCCGGGGCAGCCTGGGCCGCGGGGCTGGGGCCCAGCAGCAGCGCGCCGGCCACCGCCGATGCGCCGACTGCGCCCACGGCCGCGCCGCGCAGCGATCGCGTGGAGATCGTCATCGCGAGAGCTCCCTTCCAGACTGATGCCGACAAAGAAAACGTTAGCCAGATGTTTCCCGGCAAACAACATCCGCACACGAAATATGTCCTGTGAATTATGTAACAAATGCTTAACTGAGTTTTATCGAGGCGACGGTGGGCGGATTTAATGACTTTCTCAGTTCAGGATTTTAACCGGTACTGAATGGTCGCTACCCAGACATATTTCCAGCTCAGGCGCGATATACTGACATACTGGCTTGCGTTGTTCCGTATTAGCGGAATGCCTGAACCGCAGATTGCCCGACCCCGCAACGATGTCCCCATGGCCCGCATCACACAGACCCGAACAATCGTTTACGCAGCTAATCAAGTGAATTTGCTGGGATGGCCCGCGGTGGGGCGACGCCCCGCGCCCACGGCCCGGCGGCGCGACTTCCGCCGCCGTCGGTGGAAGAATCAGTATTGACACACTCGAGCGCTGATTTACTGATTGGCCACTCATTCGGAGGACGACCGCCACAGTGAACTTCAACCCCAGCCACATCGGACCCGGCGCCGGAACGTTTCGCCCCGGGCCGTCGGCCGCGCCGACGGGAGACGCCGCGCCAACCGAACGCCTCATGGGACTCGGTGGGCAGGCCCCCCAGCGGATGGGCGGCCAGCCGGCGGCGAACCAGGCGGGCCGGGTTCAGCGGACGCGCCGCACCGTCGACCTCCCGGCGGCCACCCACCGCGCGCTCGACATCTGGCAGCGGGAGGCGGCCGACCGCCTGGGCGTCGCCAGGGTGACCGGGCAGGAGGTTCTCACCGCGCTCATCGACCAGCTCCTGGTCGACCCCAAGCTCGCGGCGCAGATCACCCGCGCCATCAAGGACCGCCGCTGACCGCGGCTAGTCGACCTCCATCTCGCGCAGCTCGCGCTTGAGGATCTTGCCCGTCGGGTTCCGCGGCAGCTCCTCGAGGAAGACCACCTCACGCGGCACCTTGTAACGGGCCAGGTGATCGCGCACGTAGTGCTTGATGGTGTCCTCATCGACGTCGGAGCCGTCCTTCTTGACGACGAAGGCGCGCAGGCGGTGACCCCACTCCTTGTCCTCGACGCCGATCGCGGTCGCCTCGACCACCTCCGGGTGGCCGCTGATCAGGTCCTCGACCTCGGCGGGGAACACGTTCTCGCCACCGGAGACGATCATCTCGTCGTCGCGGCCGCTGACGTACAGCAGGCCGTGCTCGTCGAAGTATCCGACGTCGCCGGACGACATCAGGCCGTCGATGATCTGCTTGTGCCCGCCGCCGGTGTAGCCCTCGAACGGGAACGCGTTGCCGACGAAGATCCGGCCGACCTCGCCCTGCGGCCTCTCCTTGCCGTTGTCGTCCAGGATCTTGACCTTCACGCCCTTGACCACCGGCCCGACCGTTGCGGCGTTGCGCTCCAGGTCCTGCGGCCCGGCGATGGTCGCGAACGCGATCTCCGTCGAGCCGTACATGTTGTAGATGACCGGACCGAGGTCCTTCAGCGCGCGGCTGGCCAGCTCGGCGCCCAGCTGCGAGCCGGAGATGAACACGATCTTCAGGCTGGACAGGTCCGGCTTCTTGTCCATCTTCTCGACCGCGTCGAGGATGCGGGACAGCATCACCGGCACCACGACCATCGCGGTCACCTTGTACTTCTCGATGTCCTCGAGCACGTGCGGCGGCTTGAATTTGCGCCGCAGCACCAGCGTCGAGCCCAGGAACATCGCGATGGTGCCGTGCAGAAAACCCAGCGCATGGAACATCGGGGCGGGCAGCGAGGTCACCTCGTTGGCCTTGAACGGCACGTGCGACAGGATGCCCCCGATGGGCGCCAGTGTCGGCGGGGTGCTGCGGTTGGCCCCCTTCGGCGTGCCGGTGGTGCCGCTGGTCAGGATGATGATCGACGAGTGCTTGCTCGCCTTGGGCGCGGGATCTTTGCTGCTGCGCTCGATCAGGTCGGCCAGCGTCTCGTCCTTGCTGCCCGACGGTTCGTCCGCGTCGGGATTGGTGCCCAGCGCGCGCAGGAAGCCCAGTTCCGGCTCGGCCTTGCTGACCGCCTTGGTGTACTCGTCGTCGTAGATGATCAGCTTGGCGCCCTCGCGCTCCGACACCTCCTTGATCTGCGGGCCGGAGAACTCGCTGTTGAGCAGGATGATCCGGGCGCCGACCCGGGCGGCTCCGAAGTAAGCGATCAGGAACCAGCGGGTGTTGCGGGCGAGGATCGCGACGCCGTCACCGCCCTTGACGCCCATCTCGATCAGGCCGTTCGCCACCGCGTGGGCTGCCTCGTCGAGCTCTTTGAAGGAGAACTCGCCGTCCTCGTCGATGCACGCGGCCCGGTCGGGATGGCGCCGGGCATTCAACGACGGGAGCATGCCGAACTCGCCCCACTTGTAGATGTCGTTGGCCATCGCGGCGTAGTTCTGCGGCGGCTCCAGCCGGAAGGCGCCCGCTTCGAAGATCTTGCGCACGTAGTGCAATTCGGCTGAGCCGCGCTCCAGGTATTGCTGGACCTTGGCAACCGCCTGCCCGGGCAGGCCGATCAGATTAGGCATGGATCCACCCTATGTGACGTCCGTCGCATTCCGAGGGGTAAGTACCCATCCACTTACGATGATGAACATGAGCGGTCCGGCGTCACTGGAAGTGGCCGGCCGCCGGGTCACCGTCACCCATCCCGACAGGGTGGTATTCGAGGCCCACGACGGCAAGGGGCCGTTCACCAAGTTGGACCTGGTCCGCTACTACCTGTCCGTGGCCGACGGGGCGCTGCGCGGGGTGGCCGGCCGGCCGATGATCCTCAAGCGTTTCGTCAAGGGCATCGCGGAAGAGGCGGTATTCCAGAAGCGCGCCCCGAAAAACCGGCCCGACTACGTCGACGTCGCCGAACTGCACTACGCACGCGGCACGTCGGCCGCCGAGGCCGTCATCGACGACGCCGCCGGCCTGGTGTGGGCGGTCAACCTGGGCTGCGTCGACCTCAACCCGCACCCGGTGCGCGCCGACGACCTCGACCACCCGGACGAGTTGCGGGTCGACCTGGATCCGATGCCCGGGGTGTCCTGGCGGCGGATCGTCGAGGTGGCCCTGGTGGCCCGCGGGGTGCTGGAGGATTACGGCCTGGTCGCCTGGCCGAAGACGTCGGGGTCGCGCGGACCGAGTACGCCGACGCGACCGTGCGGTCCTTGGCGTTCTGGTTGAAATCGACGAACACCCCCTCGCGCTCCTCCTTCCACCAGCGGCTGGTCGCCGCGTCGGGCACCCGCCGCTCGACCTCGCGGGCCACGGTCTGGGCGGCCAGCCGCACCTGCCGGAACTCCCAGCGCGGGGCTATCCGGGCGTAGATGTGAAAGCCTCGCGACCCCGACGTCTTCGGCCAGGCGACCAGGCCGTAATCCTCCAGCACCCCGCGGGCCACCAGGGCCACCTCGAC
>NZ_LZJJ01000081.1:0-730 GCF_001667625.1 Mycobacterium sp. E1715 | reverse complement strand
GCGGAACCTGGGGGTCACGATCAACACCGTCAAGTGGTACCTCAAGGGCATCTACATCAAGCTGGGCGCTACCAGGCGCGGGGAATCGGTCTCCGAGGCCAGGCGGCGACACCTGTTGCCCTAGTTGCGCCTCGGGTCTGGCTGCTGTCGCCGCCTTCGGTTAGCGTCGTCGGCGTGACCCTCAAAGACATCCCCCTGACCACCCTCGACGGCCGGCCGACCACGCTGGCCGAATTGGCCGACGGCGCGACGCTGGTTGTCAACGTCGCCTCCAAGTGCGGGTTGACTCCGCAATACACGGCGCTGGAGAAGCTCGCCGAGGACTACGGCGAGCGCGGCCTGACCGTCGTCGGCGTCCCCTGCAACCAGTTCATGGGCCAGGAGCCGGGCACGGCCGAGGAGATCCAGGAGTTCTGTTCGACGACGTACGGCGTGACGTTCCCGCTGCTGGCCAAGACCGAGGTGAACGGCGACGATCGTCACCCGCTCTACGCCGAGCTGACCAAGGCCGCCGATTCCGCCGGCGAGGCCGGCGACATCCAGTGGAATTTCGAGAAGTTCCTGATCGCACCCGACGGTCAGGTGGTGCAGCGGTTCCGGCCCCGCACCGCGCCCGACGCCCCCGAGGTCATCAGCGCCATCGAGGCGGTGCTGGCGCGCTAGGCGGGCCAGGCAGATCGGCTTCGCCTGCGGGCCTGGCCGGACGTGAAACCACGGACCACCGTCGGGT
>NZ_LZJJ01000080.1:0-9418 GCF_001667625.1 Mycobacterium sp. E1715 | reverse complement strand
GCGGCCCCTGCGGTTTCGCCTCCCTGCTCGTCGAGGCCGCCCGACGAACCGGGGTGTCCGGATACGTCGGCGACGGCACCCAGCGCTGGCCCGCCGTGCACGTCCTCGACGCCGCCCGCCTGTTCCGCCTGGTCCTCGAGGAGGCCACTCCGGGGACGGTGGCGCACGCCGTCGCCGACGAGGGCGACCCGATGCGCGCGCTCGCCGAGGCGATCGGCGGCCAGCTCGGTCTCCCCGCGGCGTCGGTCCCCGCCGAGCATTTCGGACCCCTGGGCGCCGTCTACGCCCTGGACCAGCCGGCCTCGAGCGAGCTGACCCGCGAGCGATTCGGCTGGCAGCCCACCCATCCGAGCCTGCTGGCCGACCTGGAGGCCGGAAACTACCCCAGCTGAAATACCGCGTCCTTGCGACGCCCGGCGGCGGTTACTAGGATATCCAAGTATCCGCCTCTCACGCGCGTACGAACCCGAGGACACCATGAGCACACAGATCCCCCACTTCATCGACGGGCAGCGCACCGCCGGCCAGTCCAGCCGCACCGCCGACGTCTTCAACCCCAGCACCGGCGAGGTGCAGGCGCAGGTGGCGATGGCCGGCAAGGCCGACGTCGACGCCGCGGTGGCCTCGGCCGTCGAAGCGCAAAAGGATTGGGCCGCATGGAATCCGCAGCGTCGTGCCCGGGTGATGATGCGTTTCATCGACCTGGTCAACGACCACATGGACGAGCTCGCCGAGCTGCTGTCCCTCGAGCACGGCAAGACGCTGGCCGACGCGCGCGGTGACATCCAGCGCGGCATCGAGGTCATCGAGTTCGCCGTCGGCATCCCCCATTTGCTCAAGGGGGAGTACAGCGAGGGCGCCGGCCCCGGCATCGATGTCTACTCGCTGCGCCAGCCCCTGGGCGTGGTCGCGGGCATCACCCCGTTCAACTTCCCGGCCATGATCCCGCTGTGGAAGGCCGGACCCGCCCTGGCGTGCGGGAACGCGTTCGTCCTCAAGCCCAGCGAGCGCGACCCCTCGGTCCCGGTGCGGTTGGCGGAGCTGTTCGGAGAGGCGGGCCTGCCGCCCGGCGTCTTCCAGGTGGTGCACGGCGACCAGGAGGCCGTCGACGCCATCCTGCACCACCCCGACATCCAGGCCGTGGGCTTCGTCGGCAGCTCGGACATCGCGCAGTACATCTACGCGACGGCCGCGGCCACCGGCAAGCGTTCGCAGTGCTTCGGCGGCGCCAAGAACCACATGATCGTGATGCCCGACGCGGACCTCGACCAGGCCGTCGACGCGCTGATCGGAGCCGGCTACGGCAGCGCCGGCGAACGCTGCATGGCGATCAGCGTCGCGGTGCCGGTCGGCGAGCAGACCGCGAACCGCCTGCGCGCCAGGCTGATCGACCGGATCAACAACCTGCGGGTGGGCCACAGCCTGGATCCCAAGGCCGACTACGGTCCGCTGGTCACCGAGGCCGCGCTGGCGCGCGTGCGCGACTACATCGAGCAGGGCGTGGCCGCCGGAGCGGAGATAGTGATCGACGGGCGCGAACGCGCCAGCGACGACCTGACCTTCGACGACGCCAGCCTCGAGGGCGGATTCTTCATCGGCCCAACGCTGTTCGATCACGTCACCCCCGACATGTCGATCTACACCGACGAAATCTTCGGGCCGGTGCTGTGCATCGTGCGCGCCCACGACTACGAAGAGGCGCTGCGGTTGCCGTCGGAGCACGAGTACGGCAACGGCGTCGCGGTCTTCACCCGCGACGGCGACGCCGCGCGTGACTTCGTGTCCCGGGTCCAGGTGGGCATGGTCGGTGTCAACGTGCCGATCCCGGTTCCGGTGGCCTACCACACGTTTGGCGGTTGGAAGCGTTCCGGCTTCGGCGACCTGAACCAGCACGGCCCGGCGTCGATCCAGTTCTACACCAAGGTCAAGACCGTCACGTCGCGGTGGCCGTCCGGCATCAAGGACGGCGCCGAATTCGTGATTCCCACGATGGATTAGGGCACTATGTTCACCCTGAACGACGACGAACGGGTCATCACCGAAACGGCGGCCGCGTTCGCCGCCAAACGAATCGCCCCGCACACGCTGGAATGGGACGCGGCCAAGCACTTTCCGACCGACGTGCTGCGCGAGTCCGCCGAGCTCGGCATGGCGGCGATCTACTGCCGCGAAGACGCCGGCGGCAGCGGGCTGCGCCGGCTAGACGGGGTCCGCATTTTCGAGCAGCTGGCCATCGCGTGCCCGACGATCGCGGCGTTCCTGTCGATTCACAACATGTGCGCGTGGATGATCGACAAGTTCGGCACCGCCGAACAGCGCAAGGCGTGGGTGCCGCGGCTGGCCGCGATGGACGTCATCGCCAGCTACTGCCTCACCGAGCCGGGCGCGGGTTCGGACGCCAGCGCGTTGAGCACGCGCGCCGTCCGCGAGGGCGGCGACTACGTGCTCGACGGCGTCAAGCAGTTCATCTCCGGCGCGGGGGCCTCGGACGTCTACGTCGTGATGGCCAGGACCGGCGGTGAGGGTCCGCGCGGCATCTCGGCCTTCGTCGTCGAAAAGGGCGCGCGGGGGCTGAGTTTCGGTGCGCTGGAAGAGAAGATGGGCTGGCACGCGCAACCCACCGCGCAGGTGATCCTGGAGGGTGTGCGAGTGCCCGCCGAGGCCATGCTGGGTGGCGCGGACGGCGAGGGCGCCGGCTTCGGCATCGCGATGAACGGCCTCAACGGCGGCCGGCTCAACATCGCGGCGTGCTCGCTGGGCGGCGCCCAGTCCGCCTTCGACAAGACGGGCGCCTATGTCCGGGAACGGGCGGCGTTCGGCAAAGCCCTGCTCGACGAGCCCACGATCCGGTTCACCCTGGCCGACATGGCCACCGGGCTGGAAACGTCGCGAATGATGTTGTGGCGGGCCGCGGATGCGTTGGACAACGACGACCCCGACAAGGTCGAGCTGTGCGCGATGGCCAAGCGCTACGTCACCGACACCTGCTTCGAGGTCGCCGACAAGGCCCTGCAGCTGCACGGCGGCTACGGCTACCTGCGCGAGTACGGCCTGGAGAAGATCGTCCGCGACCTACGCGTGCACCGCATCCTGGAGGGCACCAACGAGATCATGCGGGTGGTCGTCGGGAGGGCCGAGGCGGCGCGAGTGCGGGCGAGCGCGTAGAAAGGCGACCATGACGAGCATCGCTTTCCTCGGCCTGGGCAACATGGGCGGACCGATGTCGGCGAACCTGGTGGCGTCGGGGCACACGGTGCGCGGCTTCGATCCGGTGCCCGCGGCCGTCGCCGCCGCGGCCGGCAACGGTGTCACGACGTTCGACAGCGCGGCCGACGCCGTGGCCGGGGCCGACGTGGTGATCACCATGCTGCCCAACGGCGACCTGGTGAAGCGCTGCTACACCGATGTCCTGCCGGCCGCCAAACCGGGCGCGTTGTTCATCGACAGCTCGACCATTTCGGTCAACGACGCCCGCGAGGTACATGCGCTCGCCGAGTCGCATGGCGTGTCGCAGCTCGACGCGCCGGTCTCCGGGGGCGTGAAGGGCGCCGTCGCGGGGACACTGGCGTTCATGGTGGGGGGCGACGACGACGCCCTGGAGCGGGCCCGGCCGGTGCTGGAGCCCATGGCGGGCAAGGTCATTCACTGCGGCGCGGCGGGCGCCGGCCAGGCCGCCAAGGTGTGCAACAACATGGTCCTGGCGGTGCAGCAGATCGCCATCGGCGAGGCGTTCGTCCTGGCCGAGAAACTCGGGCTGTCGGCGCAGTCCCTCTTCGACGTCATCACCGGCGCGACCGGCAACTGCTGGGCCGTGCACACCAATTGCCCGGTGCCGGGCCCGGTGCCCACATCTCCGGCCAACAACGACTTCAAGCCGGGGTTCGCGACCGCCCTGATGAACAAGGACCTGGGCCTGGCCATGGACGCGGTGGCCTCGACCGGGTCGGCGGCGCCGCTGGGCAGGCACGCCGCCGAGATCTACGCCAAATTCGCGGCCGACCACGCCGACAAGGACTTCAGCGCGGTCATCGAGATGCTCCGCTGACGGCTAAGAGCCGTCGTCTGACCGGTGCTCGGCCAGGGCGCCCCGGACGAAGGTGGCAAGGGCGCGCGCGGTCAGGTTGGCTTTCAGCGACCCGTTGGCCGCGCGTTGCAGTGCCAATCCGTGCGAGAGCGCGATTTGGGCGACACCGAATTCATACGGGCTGAGGGTCGATTCGATGCCGAGGCGGTCGAAGTGGAGGCTGATGAGCTCTCCAAGCCGGCGCCGATAGGACTCGTATATGGCACCGAACTCGTCGGCCTTGGCTCCACCGCGCATCGTATAGAGCTGGAATTCGGTGCTGAGTAGGCACCAGCTGCTGTCCTCGCCGAGAACCCGGTAGCGGCGTTCGATCGCCGGCGCCAGGTCGGAGGCGGACTTGATGCGATCAAGGGCGCGCCCCAGAGTGTCGATCTCCGCGTCGAGGTGGCGGCGGATCAGTTCGAGGAACAGGTGGTCCTTGGACTCGAAGTTGGAATAGAAAGCGCCGCGCGAGAATCCGGCCTCTTCGGCGATGACGTCGATCGGCGCCGCTTCGAAACCGACGCGGCAGAACACCCGGCCGGCGGATTCGATGAGCCGTTGCCTGGTTTGTTCGCGTTGCTCGGTCCGGGTCAAGCGAGCCACTCGCTACCTCCTGATCGCGTGTAGGCGCACCATCTGCAGTTGACACCGAGGTGACAGAGATGCATTCTCATACGCAAGTGTATCTTAATTTGCAGATGTATTCGCGCTTTCGGGCCCACCAGAGAGGGTGCACGCGTGATCGACCAGGATGAGGTCCCCCGGGCCGCGGAGTGGATCGAGCAAAACGAGACCCTGACCAGCCGGCGGGGTCACCGCATCGCCTTCCGGCGCCGCGGTGCGGGTCCGACCGTCCTGCTGCTGCACGGCTTTCCGACCTGGTCCTACGACTTCGCAGCCGTGGCCACCGAGCTCGCGCGGGACCACGAGGTCATCACACTGGACTTCCTCGGCTACGGTGCCTCGGACAAGCCCAACCCCTACGAGTATTCGGTGGCGGAATCGGCTGACATCGTCGCGGACCTCGCCGCCCACCTCGGCGTGGCTTCGGTGAAGTTGGTGATTCACGATTACGGCGGAATCGTGGGGCAGGAACTCATCGACCGCGCCAATCGGGGCCGGCTCGGTTTCACCATCGACAGTGTCATCGTCTTGAACTCCGGGATCGTCTACAACGCGTATCGACCGACGCGGCTGCAAAGACTGCTGATCCTGCCGGTCGTAGGCCGAGTGCTGGCCGCCCGCGTCGACCCCGGGCGGGTCCGGTCCGGACTCGACGCCGTGCGCGGATCACGGCTCACCGACACCGAATTCGACGACTTGTGGCTGGGCATGTCGCGTGCAGGCGGTCACAAGCTCGCGCACCTTCTGATCAAGTACAACGCCGAACGGGCGGTCCATCACGATCGGTGGGAGGCCGCATTGGCGAATTGGCCGGGTCCGCTGCATCTGGTGTGGGGGCTTGAGGATCCGGTATCGGGTCGACATGTCCTCGACGCGGCGGCGAAAGTACTGCCCCGCGCCAGGGTGACCAAGCTTGCCGGTGTGGGTCACTACCCGCAGTCCGAAGCCGCACAACGCGTCGCCACGGCCATCCGGGCGGCCTGATCGCCCGACGTGTTCAGAAATCGCCGGCGTCGCGACGCAGCGACTCGATCGACGAAACCAGCGCCCGCGCTTCGCTTTCGGACATCCCGATATCGGCGAACACCTGCTCGTTGAGCGTGACGGTGGCGTCCTCGACCGTCGAGCGGCCCAGCTCTGTGATCTGCACCAGGGTGGTGCGCCCGTCGGTCGGATGCGGCACCCGCTGCACGAGCCCGTCGGCCTCCAGCCGGCGGATCGCGTGGGTCACGCTGGTGACGTGGACCTGCAGGCGGTCGGATGCCTTGGTGATCGGCAGCGCGCCGGTGCGGCTGAACGCCAACAGCCGCAGCAACTCATAGCGGGAGAAGCTCAGGTCGTAGGGACGCAACGCCGTCTCGACGCGGGCCAGCAGGATCTGGTGCGCCCGCATCACCGACGTCACCGCCACCATCCCCTGCGCGACGTCGGCCCACCCGGAGCGCTCCCAGTTGTCGCGCGCCGCGGCGATCGGGTCACGCTTCGGCGGTCGTGAGGCAGCCACGCCCCTTCATACCGCACTTGGCGCGCGAGCGCGGCCTTTCCCCAGCGCGGACAGCACCGCCAGCGTCGACGCGCGGTTGCCCACGGTGATCCGCGCGCCGCCGTCGGGGTAGCAGCGCACCCGCGGGCCGCCGCCGGCGAAGACCTCCTGCCACGGCCCACCCCTCGGGGGCAGGTACATGAAGTTCGCGTGCGCGTCGGTGGTGTAGACGCCCAGCGCGCTCAGCCGCATCCGGAGATAACAGCGCTCGGAGTTGATCATCCGGACCCGTTGCAGCAGTTGGCCTTCCGCGCCGTACGAGGCGGCGACCGCGACCAGACTGGTGATCGGGGCGCCGAACGGCGGTTGCTGGGACCACAGTCTGGCGGCCAGCTCCCGCGATGCCACCGCATATCCGACCCGCAGCCCCGCCAGGCCGTACGCCTTGGAGAAGGTCCGCACCACCACCACATTGGGAAAGCGGGCGAGCAACGCCGACACGGCGATGCGATGCTCGGGCGCGGTGAACTCGATGTACGCCTCGTCGAGCAGGACGGCGGTGTCGCGCGGCACGCGCCGCAGGAACGCCGAAACGGCAGCCGCGGACTCCAGCGTTCCGGTGGGGTTGTGCGGGCGGCACAGCGCCACCACCCGGGCGTCGGCGGCGGCGCGGGCCAGGCCATCGAGGTCGTTGTGACCGTGCTCGTCCAGGGGGACCGTCCGCGGCCGCAGCCGCGCCATCCGCGCCAGGATCGGGTAACCGTCGAAGGTGGGTGCCGACATCGCGATCGTGTCGCCCGGGGCGGTCAGCGCGTGCAGGGCCTGCTGCACGACGCCCGTCGCGCCGGCGCCCGGCACCACCTGCTCGGCGGGCACCCCGATGTGGTCGGCGATCACGGCGCGCAGCCGCTCGGGCAGGAATTCCGGGTAGCGGTGCGCCGCCTGCACCGACCGCATCAGCGCCGATCGGACCTCCGGTAGCGGCGGGAACGGATTCTCGTTGAGCGACAACGCAAGCGGATCCACCGCGGCCGGTAACGCAGCTGTCGTCGGGGGCCGGGCTTGGGGCGGCCTGCATCAGCCCCGGCCTCCCCAGCGCACGGCCGCCGCACCGGCGAAGTCGCCGGCGTGCGCGAAGGCGGCCATCATGACGACGTCCCCGGCCGCGAGCTGCCCCTCGGAGATCGCGCGGTCCAGGTTGACCGGGATGCCGGCACCGAACAGGTTGCCGCACTCGTCAAAGGTGTCTCGATGCCGTTCGGGGGGCAACTCGAGCGCCTCACGCCAATTGCGCAGGAACACGCGGTTCGGCTGGTTGGTGACCAGCAGGTCGATCTCCTTGGCGGGCAGCCCGATTCGGTCGCACACAGCCAGCGCCACCTCGGGAACCTGGCGATTGCCGCGGGCCAGTACCTTGGTGATCTTGCTCTCGGTGAAGCCGATGCTGCCCTCGCCGGGGCCGGCCTGCCACCACTTGCGGGGCGGGTCGTAGGACAGGGTCATCTCACCGGCGTACTCGCCGTAGGTTCGGCACTCGACGTCGAGGATGGGTGATCGATCGCTTACCGTGACCAGGCCCACGGCCGCCCCGTCGCCGGGCACCGCGGACTGTGCCTTGCGGCGAATGGTCGGCTGATCGAAGAACTGCCCCGCCGCGTTCTGCGCGATGGCGATAAGTGCGGTGTGCCCCGCGCCGGAGGCGAGTAGTTTGCGAGCCACGTTGAGCGCCAACACGAACGCCGCACAGCCGCCGTTGTTCAGGTCCAGCACCCAGGACGGCCGCATGCCCAGCCGGTGCGCGATGCCGCCGCCCTGGCCGTAGAAGGCCATGTCCGGTACCTGGGTGTGGGTGATGAGCACGTCGGCGCCTTCGACCACGTCGTGGCCGTGCCGCTCGATCAGGCCCTGCGCGGCGCGCTCGATCATGTCGATCGAACTCTCGTCCGGCGCGACGTGATGCCGCAACTTCGGGGCGCGGAACATGACGTTCTCGCGAAGGGCGTCGGATTCGGCGAATTGTGCGTAGTAGTCGGCGCCGATCGGCTCGCCGGGCAGATAGGTGGACACGTCGATCAGGCTGACGCTCATGGTGTTACCTCATCCATTTCGGCGTCACCGGCAGGCCGTTGCGGTGGCGGTATTCGGCGATGGCCTTGAGATTCTGCAACTCCAGCGCGTGCCCGGCGCCGAACATGTCCCAGAAGTCGCCCACCCACACCGGGCGCTGTGCCGGCGCGGTCTCCGGGTAGGGGTTGCGGTCGTAGAACGGGTGGTGGCAATTGGTCCACAGCACAACCGATCCCGGCTTGTCCAGGACGACCTGCGCATCGATGACGCGCATCAGGTACACCATCCACAGGTGCTTGCCCTGATCCCACGCGCAGTGGTAGTCGACGGTCCGCGCCTGGGCGTTGGCGACGGTGCGCGTGTAGATCTCGGTCTCCGAACCCAGCCGGTCGTAGGCCAGCCACAGGCCGGGCTCGTCGGTGGTCGTGAAGCCGCGCAGGCTGTAGGTCCACTCCTCGAGGCTGCGGGTATCCGACATGTACTCGTAGAGCTCGTCGGGCGGGCACGCCACGTAATCGTTGACCGTGCAGTACTGGCCGAAGACCTGGTCGTGCGGGTACACCGACCGCATCATCTCCATGATGATCGGGGTCGCCTGCTCCCGCGGGCTGGTCTCGATGCGGACCACGCCGTCGATGGGGGTGGGAATATCCTCAAGCGCTGGCAGCGACATCGGCCCGGTTCTCCTTTACGGTCGAAACCTGTTCTGCAACAACCGCGTTGCTGGGCAGCGCGGCGAGAAATGGTGCGAACGGCGGTCGGGCCGGCGGACGCACCGTGGTGATCGCGGGCGACGGCGCGTTCTTCATGCACGGCCTGGAGGTGCACACGGCGGTGCAATACCAGCTTCCCGTGACGTTCGTCCTGTTCAACAACAACGCCCACGCCATGTGCGTGACCCGCGAGCAGCTGTTCTACGGCGACCGCTACAGCTACAACCGTTTCCGGCCGAGCGCGCTGGGAAGCGGCCTGGCGGCCATGTTTCCCGGGCTGACATCGGTAGATGTCAGCGAACCCGCACAATTCGCCGCGGCGATTCGGGTGGCGCTGGAAGTTGCGGGCCCGGCTGTGGTCAGCGTCGAGTGCACCGCCGACGAAATGCCGCCGTTCGCACCATTTCTCGCCGCGCTGCCCAGCAACGCGGTTGTTGCAGAACAGGTTTCGACCGTAAAGGAGAA
>NZ_LZJJ01000079.1:0-9823 GCF_001667625.1 Mycobacterium sp. E1715 | reverse complement strand
TGGTCGCGGTCGCCGCGCGGGGGGCCACGTTGACGTTGATCCGGGACGGCGAGCCGATCGAGGCGCTCGACGCGATGAGCTCGTGGTGGACCGCGATTCACGGGCACGGCCACCCGGTGCTGGACGCGGCGCTGACCACGCAGCTGGGAGTGATGAACCACGTCATGTTCGGCGGGCTCACGCACGAACCGGCCGCCCGGCTGGCGCAGCTGCTGGTGGACATCACCCCGGCCGGGCTGGACACCGTGTTCTTCAGCGATTCCGGATCGGTGTCCGTCGAGGTCGCGGTCAAGATGGCGCTTCAGTACTGGCGCAGCCGCGGCCGGCCCGGCAAGCACCGGCTGATGACCTGGCGGGGCGGCTACCACGGCGACACGTTCACGCCGATGAGCGTCTGCGATCCCGACGGCGGCATGCACACGCTGTGGACCGACATCCTGGCCCGCCAGGTGTTCGCCCCGCAGGTCCCGCGCGACTACGACCCCGGCTACACCGCGGCGTTCGAGCAGCAGCTCGCCGAGCACGCCGGCGAACTGGCGGCCGTCATCGTCGAACCGGTGGTGCAGGGCGCCGGCGGGATGCGCTTCCACGACCCCCGCTACCTGCGCGACCTGCGCGAGCTGTGCCGGCGGCACGACGTGCTGCTGATCTTCGACGAGATCGCCACCGGCTTCGGCCGCACCGGCGAGCTGTTCGCGGCCGACCACGCCGGGGTGAGCCCGGACATCATGTGCGTGGGCAAGGCTCTGACCGGCGGCTACGTCACCCTGGCCGCCACGCTGTGCAGCACCGACATCGCGCACACCATCAGCGCCGGCGAGGCCGGCGCGCTGATGCACGGGCCCACCTTCATGGCCAATGCGCTGGCCTGCGCGGTGTCGGTGGCCAGCGTCGAGCTGCTGCTAGACCAGGACTGGCGCGCGCGGGTGGGTGAGATCGCCGCCGGGCTGGCGGACGGGCTCGAGCCCGCCCGCGCGCTGCCCGGCGTCACCGACGTGCGGGTGTGCGGGGCGATCGGCGTCATCGAGTGCGCCCGCCCGGTCGACCTGGCCGTCGCCACCCCGGCGGCAATGGAGCGCGGCGTCTGGCTGCGCCCGTTCCGCAACCTGGTCTACGCGATGCCGCCCTACATCTGCCCGCCGGGCGAGATCGCCCAGATCACCTCGGCGATGGTCGAGGTCGCCCGCCTCGTTGGCTCTCGTAGTCTTTAGGGCGATGAAAACACCGATCGAGGTTTCCCCACTGGCCTGGCTGGAGGAGGTGGAGAAGCAGCGCCGCGGGGCGGGGCTGCGTCGCTCCTTGCGGCCCCGCCCGGCCGTCGCCACCGAGCTCGATCTGGCGTCCAACGACTATCTCGGCCTGTCCCAGCACCCCGACGTGATCGAGGGCGGCGTCGCCGCGCTGCGCATGTGGGGCGCCGGGGCCACCGGATCCCGGCTGGTCACCGGCGACACCGACCTGCATCAGCAATTCGAGTCCGAGCTCGCCGAGTACGTCGGCGCATCGGCGGCCCTGCTCTTCTCGTCCGGATACGCGGCCAACCTGGGCGCGGTCGTCGGCCTGTCGGGCCGGGGTTCGCTGCTGGTGTCCGACGCCCTCTCCCACGCGTCTTTGGTCGACGCCTGCCGGCTGTCGCGGGCCCGGGTGGTGGTGACGCCGCACCGCGACGTCGACGCCGTGGCGGCCGCCCTCGCCTCGCGCGACGAGGAGCGGGCCGTCGTGATCACCGAGTCGGTGTTCAGCGCCGACGGCGCGCTGGCGCCGCTGGGCGAGCTGCACGAGGCCTGTCGCCGGCAGGGCGCGCTGTTGATCGTCGACGAGGCCCACGGCCTGGGCGTGCGCGGTGGCGGGCGCGGGCTGCTGCACGAGCTCGGGCTGGCCGGCGCATCCGACGTGGTGGTGACCACGACGCTGTCGAAGGCGCTGGGCAGCCAGGGCGGCGTGGTGCTCGGACCGGCGGCGGTGCGGGCCCACCTGATCGACGCGGCGCGCACGTTCATCTTCGACACCGGCCTGGCGCCCGCCGCGGTGGGCGCCGCGCGCGCCGCGCTGGGCGTGCTGCGGGCCGAGCCGTGGCGGCCCGAGGCGGTGTTGCGGCACGCCCGCGCCCTCGCCGAGGCGTGCGACGTTCCCGACGCGCCCCACTCGGCGGTGGTGTCGGTGATCCTGGGCGACCCGGAGGTGGCGCTGGCCGCCGCGACCGCCTGCCTGGATGCCGGCGTGAAGGTGGGCTGCTTCCGGCCCCCGACGGTGCCCGCCGGGACGTCCCGGCTGCGGCTGACCGCGCGGGCGTCGCTGGACGCCGCCGAACTCGACATCGCCCGGCGGGTGCTGTCCGACGTCCTCGCCGTGGCGCGCCCTTGACCGTCCTGGTCGTCACGGGCACGGGCACCGGGGTCGGCAAGACCGTCGTCACCGCCGCCCTGGCCTGCCAGGCCCGTCAGGCCGGCATAGACGTGGCGGTCTGCAAACCGGTCCAGACCGGCACCGACTCCGGCGACGACGACCTGGCCGAGGTCGCCCGGCTGTCCGGCGCGACCGAACTGGCCGCGCTCGCCCGCTACCCGCAACCGCTGGCGCCGGCCGCCGCGGCCGAGCTGGCCGGCGCTGCGCTGCCCACCGGCGACCAGGTGCTGCGGCTGATCACCGCCCTGGACCGCCCCGGGCGGCTGACGCTGGTGGAAGGGGCCGGCGGGCTGCTGGTCGAGCTCGCCGCCGCGGGGGTCACCCTGCGGGATCTGGCGGTGGCGCTGGGCGCCCCGGCGCTGGTCGCGGTCACCGCCGAGCTGGGCACCCTCAACCACACCGCGCTGACGCTGGAAGCGCTTGCCGCGCACAATGTTTCGTGTGCGGGGTTGGTCATCGGGAGCTGGCCGGCCAGCCCCGGGCCTGCGGAGACCTCGAACCGGGTCGCGCTGGACCGGCTGGGCCCGGTGCGGGCCGCGCTGCCCGCGGGCGCCGGGGCGATGGACGCCGCGCAGTTCGCGGACATGAGCGCGGCGGCGTTCGACCGCGACTGGGTCACCGCGCTGGTTCGCTGATGGTGCATTCCATCGAGCTGCTCTTCGACGGCGAGACCGAGGCCACGATCCGCGGGCTGTGGGACGCGCTGGCGGGCGCCGGGATTCCCAGCCAGGCCCCCGCCGGGCGACCGCACGTCACGCTCGCGGTGGCCGACCGCATCGCCGAGGAGGCCGACGCCGCGCTGCGGCCGCTCACCGGGCGGCTGCCGCTGGGCTGCGCCGTCGGCGCGTCGTTGCTGCTGGGGCGCTCCAATGCGATCCTGGCCCGGGTCGTCGTGCCGACGGCCGAATTGCTCGATTTCCACGCCGAGGTGCACCGGCTGTGCGGGAAGCACCTGGCCCCCGCGGCGGCGCCCACCAGCCTGCCGGGTCAGTGGACGCCACACGTCACGCTGGCCCGACGTGTCGGCGGCCCGGCCCTGAGCCGCGCGCTGCGCATCGCTGGCCGGCTCACGCTGGTCGAGGGCAGCTTCGCCGCCCTGCGGCACTGGAACGGCGAGAAGAAGGTCGACTACCTGATCGGCTAGCCGCCGAACAGCAGGTACAGGCCGGTGAAGGTGTAGCCGACCATGACCAGCATCATCGTCAGCTGGCCGGTGAGCTGGTGGCCCCTGGGCAGCAGCCGCAGGGCCTTGTCGTGGGCCGCGACCACCGCGAGGATGTGGCCGGTCACCACGCACGCCACCTTGATCCCGGCCAGCACCGGCGGGTGGGTGGACAGCACGTAGGCGACCTGCTGATGCGCCAGCCCCAGCACGTTCCAGCCGCGGCCGAAGGGGTCGGCCAGCGCGGACACCGCCTGCTGCCCGCGCTCGACGAGGTAGGTCAGGTAGTGGGCGAAGATGTAGCCCACCACGATCGGGATCAGGGAGTGCGCCAGCTGCCCGGGTAGGGCGCGGCGCCGCTCGCGGTCGACGCCGCCCGTTGCGCGGGCGGCGAGCGAAAAGGTCGCGGCGACAACGGTAATGAAGACGATCAGCCCGAGGGTGCGTAGCAGCGACGACGACGCCGCGGGCGCCAGGCCGATGCCGGGGGAGAGCCGATCGGCGAAGCCGCGCCACGTAGGCGACGACGAGAAGCTGTCGAACGCGGTGGACCCGAGCAGCACCGCGAGCAGCACCACCACGCCGGGACGCACCGGCAGCGACGGCAGATGGTCGAGCGGGTTCCCCACCACGATTCGCCCGCTGTCCGGGTCGCGCCGAAACGGCGACAGGCGCGACACCGCCATGCTGTACACCCCGAACGGGTCGGCCCGGGCCAGCCAGCGCTGGCCGCACAACCAGGCGCCCGCCAGCATCGCCACGGCGTAGACGGCCAGCCACGCCCGCACCCACGGCAGCGACGCCGGGTTCGGGCTGGCCAGTTCCATCCAGACGAAGGCGAACAGGCCCAGCGCGGCGGGCCGGTAGCCCCAGCCGTCGGGATAGGCCAGCCGCGGTGAGTGCAGGCGCTCCGGCGTGCCGCGGCGCAGCAACAGATAGATCGTCCGCATCGGCGAAATCACCCGCCAGACCGGTCCGATCAGCAGCGACACCGCCACCAGCCCGACCCATAGCAGCACGTAGAACACGCCGAGTAGGGCGTTGGCCTCCGACCGCGGGCCCCACACCCCGGCCGCCACCGCCCAGGTCGCGAAGATCAGGCCGAGGGCGGCCGCCGTCCAGCGCGTCGCCCGCGCGTCGACGACGGCGGTCACCGCCGCCGGCAGCGGACGGCCCGGCTTGGCGGGATCGAACCGCGGCTTCCGCCACGCGAACGCGACCAGCGCGAAGGTGAACGTCAGCGCCCACGCCGCCCCGACCATCGCGTACATGTACGGCACCGGAAGGTCGCCGGATCCGCCGAGGCCGTGCGCGAGGACCGCGGTCGCGCCGCGGGCGCTCACGGTTGGACTTGGATGGTCGCGATCGTGCGGTCCAGATGGTGCAGCTCCACCTCGACGTTGCCGGGGACGTCGACGGCGAACTGGAAGGTTTGGTTGGGCGCCGCGGCGACCGGGAACTTGCGGTCGGGCGTCGAGTGGACGTGCAACTCGTCGGTGGCGTCACTGGTCACGTGCAGGGTGATCTGCTGGCGCACCTTGGCCTGCAGCGTGGCGTTGGTCGGGGTCACCTGTCCTTTGGCGATGGTGACGTCGACCGTCGGGCCGGCGGCAGGGGACTGGCTCTGCGAACCGCCGCACGCGATCAGCGCCCACGCCAAGGCCGCCACCCACGCCGCGGCCAGGGCGCTACGCATCCCCATCGGTCACGCCGCCTGGGGGGTGCCGGGCACGGTGTGCTTCTCCTCCTCGGGCCGCTTGGGCAGGGTGTCGTAGTTGTTGATCCGGCCGGCGCCCCAGGTCAGGGCGGTGATGACCATCAGCGTCAGGAACAGCACGACGATTCCGCCGGCGGTGAACAGCCAGGCCGGCGCGCTCTGGTCGCGCTCGCGCTGCAGGATCGTGACCTCCAGGACGAACGGCCGCGTACTCGTCGCGAGGGCGGGGACCTCGGGCGCCGGGATGGCGTCGTCGGCCGGCTCGTAGATCGGCACGGCCGTCATCGTGCGGCCGTCCTGGACCCGCAACAGCGTCTTCCAGTCACCCCACACCGGGACCGGCTGCGTGGACCGGTAGTGCCCCGGCCCGACCTTGGCGAGCTTGTCGATCATCAGGCCGCGGTCGTTCTGCATCCGCCCCTGCCAGGACAGGATCGTCAGCCAGTCCGGGTGGTCGCTGACCATGGTTGTCGGGGAGATCATCACATCGGCCGACACCATCCGCTGGCCTGCGGGGCTGGGCAGATCCGTCAGCGTCACCGTGGCGGTGTCCTTGCCCGGCACGAGGATGTGCAACCCGTTGGCCACCGCGCAACCGATCACGAGCACCGTCAGCGCGACGACGCCGATGGCGAGCCGGCGGCCCGGCAGGCGCTCGCCGGTGAGCACCATGCCGAACATCGCGCCGCACAACCCGGTCAGGACGGCCACCGGCACCGACATCGCCAGCGCCTCGCCCCACATGCTGGTCGGCCACGGGTAGTGGTAGACGGCCCCGATCCACAGCGATTCCAGCCAGAGCCCCACCGTGGCGACCCCGAGGCCCGAGACGGCGCCGAACACCAGCGGGCGCTTGATCAACGGCGTCAGCGCCACCAGCTCGACGATGAGGGCGGGACCCAGGTAGAGCGGGAACCAGTTGATCGGGGCGCCCAGGATGGGGCCGACGATCACCGCGACCGCGCCCCGCAGCGCGATGGCGAACACCGCCGCGATGATCGCGGCGCCGCGGCCCATCGTCAGGCGGGCGGCGACGGCGGCCAGTGCGGACGCCGCGGCGATCAGCATCGGCTGAAACACCAGCCGGAACTGCGGGACCCCGAAGTCGAACTCGATCTGGTAGACCGACAGGCCGATGAACAACCCGCCGAACGACAGGTACCGCAGGAACGAGATGAACGCGCCGTTGAATACCTCCCCGGCTTCGTGCGCCTCGCCCTCACGCTCCAGCATCAGCACCGAGAACAGCGAGAAACACGCCCCGCCGATCATCATCAAATGCGTTGGGCCCCAAAGGGTGACGTCTTGACCGAAGATCCGGTGCCAGATGTCGTCGAGCGGGAACCCGATCATCGCGTACATCCCGCAGCCGGCCATCAACAGTCCGCCGACCGGCGCATACCAGTTGCGCGTGATGCGCACCGCCGCGGGCCCCGGCTTGTCGAACGGCAGCACGACCGACACCGCGCCGCCGACGAAGATGCCGAACAGGCCGATGATGATGAAATAGTGCGCGGGGTTGGCCAACGGGCCGGGGTCGCGTCCGTTGCCGATGTGCCAGCTGACGTCCCAGATGAACCCGAACAGGGCGCAGATGATGAACGTCGTGAAGATCATGACCGGCAGCGCCACCCAGTTGGGCCGGTGGAACTTCTCGCCCAGCTTGTCGGCGACCCGGGTCAGCCACTGGATGCGATGGGTGCGATGGGCATAACCGATCCACAGCATGCCCGCGGCGATCACCACCGCCGCGACCGAGAGCCCGATCACCTGGTTGAGGCCGGCGCCGCGCGCCGGCGCCTCCGCAACGAAAACGAGTTCCGCCGATGTCATCGTCAAACCCTCCCAACAGCGCCCGACTGCCTGGCGAGCTGTGATCCAGCTCGCACGAAGCGGAATGCCCAAATCACGGGCTGGTCAATCACCGATTTTCGTCGTCGCGCTGCCCGGCGTCCTCGGACTCGTCGGGGGTCCGGCGGTCTTTGAGCGCGACGTAGAGGATCACGCCGACGACGATGATCGCCGGCAGGAACGCCGGGATCGCCAGCAGAATCATGTGGTGGGCCACATAGGTGACGTGTGGATCGGTCATGGTGGTGAGATACCCCGGGGGATGGCATGCACTGCGGCCGTTACCCTACTTTGAACACTTTTTATTGACAGCCGCCACGACCGTGGGGCAGGAGGCCGCGCGCGCGGCCAGCGACGATGCAGGGGAGTACTGGTGACTCAAGCGGCAACTCGACCGGCGACCGGCGCCAACGACGCGGACATTCTGGCGGTTGCCCGCGAACAGGTGCTCGAGCGCGGCGAGGGACTGGATCGCGAGCAGGTGTTGCGGGTGCTGCAGCTGCCGGACGACCGGCTCGACGACCTGCTGGAGCTGGCCCACGAGGTGCGGATGCGCTGGTGTGGCCCCGAGGTGGAGGTCGAGGGCATCATCAGCCTGAAGACCGGTGGCTGCCCCGAGGACTGCCATTTCTGTTCGCAGTCGGGGTTGTTCGCCTCGCCGGTGCGCAGCGCCCGGCTGGACATCCCGAGCCTGGTCGAGGCCGCCAAACAGACCGCCAAGTCCGGTGCCACCGAGTTCTGCATCGTGGCCGCCGTCCGCGGGCCCGACGAGCGGTTGATGACTCAGGTCGCGGCCGGCATCGAGGCGATCCGCAACGAGGTCGAGATCAACATCGCGTGCTCGCTGGGGATGCTGACCGCCGAGCAGGTCGATCAGCTGTCGCAGATGGGTGTGCACCGCTACAACCACAACCTCGAGACCGCCCGCTCGTTCTTCACCAACGTCGTGACCACCCACACCTGGGAGGAGCGCTGGCAGACCCTTTCGATGGTGCGCGACGCCGGCATGGAGGTGTGCTGCGGCGGCATCCTGGGCATGGGCGAGACGCTCGAGCAGCGCGCGGAGTTCGCCGCCGAGCTGGCCGAGCTGGGGCCCGACGAGGTCCCGCTGAACTTCCTCAACCCGCGGCCCGGCACGCCGTTCGGCGACCTGGAGGTGTTGCCGGTGGCCGAGGCGCTGAAGTCGGTGGCCGCCTTCCGGCTGGCCCTGCCGCGCGCGATGCTGCGGTTCGCCGGGGGGCGTGAGATCACCCTCGGTGACCTGGGCGCCAAGAAGGGCATCCTGGGCGGCATCAACGCCGTGATCGTCGGCAACTACCTGACCACGCTCGGCCGGCCGGCCGAAGCCGATCTGGAACTGCTCGACGATCTGCAGATGCCGATCAAGGCGCTCAACGCCACTTTGTAAGAGACTTGGAGACTGTGGTTCGGGATCTGGGCGCTCCGGTCAGCGCGGGCGTCTACAACGTCTACACCGGCGAGTTGGGGGGCACCGCGGTGCCGACAGCGGCGCAGTTGGGTCTGGAGCCGCCCCGGTTCTGCGCGGAATGCGGACGCCGGATGGTGGTGCAGGTCCGCCCCGACGGCTGGCGGGCGCGGTGCTCGCGGCACGGACAGGTCGACTCGGTCGACCTGGAGGCCCAGCGATGACCGAGCACGCGCACACCCCGGGAAGGTCACGGGCGCGCCGTATCGGCATCGCCGTCCTGACGCCGGTGGCGGCGGGTGTGCTGGTCGGCGCCCTGTGGGCGTGGATCGCCCCGCCGATCCACGCCGTGGTGGCCCTCACGCGCGCCGGTGAACGGGTCCACGACTATCTCGGCAACGAGTCGCAGCACTTCTTCGACGCGCCCTGCCTGATGCTGGGCCTGCTCACCGTGTCGGCGGTGGTGGCGCCGGCGCTGGCGTGGCAATGGCGCGCGCGCCGGGGGCCGGGCATGGTCGTCGCCTTGGCGACCGGCCTGGTTGCCGCGGCCGCGGTCGCGGCCGCCATCGGGGCGGCGCTTGTCCGAATCAGGTACGGAGCGTTGAACTTCGACGCGGTGCCGCTGCCCAAGGGCCCGTCGGTGGCCTACGTCATCCAGGCGCCCCCGGTCTTCTTCGCAAGCGATCCGCTGCGGATCGCGCTGACGCTGCTGTGGCCCGCCGCGATCGCCGCACTGGTCTATGCGGTGCTCGCGGCCGCCGACGCCCGCGACGATCTGGGGGCTACCCCGCCGCCCGACCGGCCTTCCGATGCGCTCCCGGTGGGAGCGGGCAGCGCCCCGGAAGCGCCCGGGTCATAGCGGGCGGCGGTGAATCCTGCGGCCGAGGATGACCTTGGCCGCGATCTTGGTGAGCCGCGCCATGCCGACGTAGGTCATCGGGTGGAACATCGTCGGCCAGGTGGTCCGGATCAGGTGCTCGGTCAGCGGCCGGCCGTCGAACCGGTCGGTGAGCCAGCGCAGCGTCATCGGCGCCGAGAGCGGATGCAGCAGCATGTGCTCGTTGAACGCGTCCCGGTGGTAGGTCACCTGGGCGCCGCCGGCCGAATAGGCGTCGGCGAGCACGTCGATGTCGTGCACGTCGATGAGGTAGTCGTGGACGGCCTGCACGATCAACACCGGCGGCGTCGGCACCGCGACACCCAGCTTGATGTTCTCGAACACGTGCGTGACCTCGGGCGTCGACAGGATGGCATCGAGCGG